>DASRMG010000272.1:0-7269 GCA_035648035.1 Desulfosporosinus sp.
ATCAAATTGAATAATTGCGGGGAACTACCTATCTTTGGGAGGGGTGAAGTCTATCCATTTTTAGGGTTCATCTTAGTATTTTTAATATCAGGGGAAATTATCCTTTGTAATATCCTTATCCGGGAAATTTATATCCCAAATTGAAAAGATTGAATTCCCATATACCAACTCTCGCGCGGCAGACGGTTCAGTACAATGTAAGATTCAGGAGGTTCAGTATGTTGTATCAACTTAATAGGTTCCTCTAAGCTATTGATTTAATCAATGGCTTATTCTATATCTACTCACCCCCCAAATCTTAAAGATTACGTAAAATCAGAATCGGATGGACCGACTAAAATTTTCTTCATGGACTTACTAAAAATACTAGTTTCTCTGAAGTAGCTACTACGAAATGTGTAATTGAGAATTACTGGCGTGGAGCCCATAACATTATGGAAACACCAATTAGGCAAATGGAAGCTCCTATCCAATCGTATGTATCGGGAATCTTCTTATCGACTCCCCACCCCCATAAAACGGCTAAGATTAAGAAAACCCCTCCATAGGCTGCATAAGTCCTACCAAAACTCGGGAACTTTTGTAAGGTCGGTATAATACCGTAAATCACGAGAATTAATCCCCCTAAAAGTCCATACCAAAGGGGTCGTGCTTCTCTAAGCCAAAGCCATACTAAATAACCTCCCCCTATTTCGGCTAAACCAGCGAGGATAAATAGAAAAATTGCATTAACCATGGATAACTATTCCTCCCTGCTCTAAAATATAATTGATAACCATTTTGAGCCTATAAGTATTATTCCATTAAGTAGCTAATAGTATATATCTCTATTTTAGTCCATATTTTCCCTTGAGAGTTAACTTAACTTTAATATTTTTGTATATTTTTTTGTCTTTTCATCATGTTTTCAATACAACACAAAAGTCCGTTTTTCTCTCACTTCGTTTTACTATGATGCTTGTAGAAAACTAAATATTTCTCTTTGCATTGCAGGGAGAATAAAACTATCCACTTTTCATGAATTTCCAAGTTACCATTATTCTTATTTCGCAAACTTACTAAAACAGGTTAGACTTCACAAAATCATACTAATACTCATTATTGCGGAAGAACCTCTTGCAGAGCATAATATTCAAGCAAGACCGCTCACCCCACTATGCTGTGGATGGTGGGGTGAGCGTTTTTTTGAGTATAAAACATATTCGCGGGTTGGGGAACCCAGCGGATCGTTCCCTCCTTGGAGGTCTCGGTTCTCCTGTGTCGGAGCCGGTCCTCACTGCGTCGGGATCTCACCGCTCGGACGCAGCTGCACGAAGGCCTGAGCGCGGCCAACGCGCCGAGAGCAGATAACGAACCGCCGCCAGCCTCATTGGCCTCAAGGTAAGTTTCTTTGCTAGTGCCGGCCGCTCGCCGGGCTAGGTTTGATTTGTGGGTCCTGAAGCGGCCGCTCGGTGGATCTCCCCTCGTAACCTCGGGAAGCTAACCGAACTGAGCGCGCGTTCTGGGGGTTGGGCCGTCTTCGCCCGACTATCCCTCCTCGGTCCTCGGGCTGATAGTCGATCTGGTTCTACAGACAAAACAGGCGCGAGGTTCTCCGTTCGTGTATACCTCCGTTGTCGTGATATGCACGGCCTAGCTCTTAGAGCGTGAATTTCCTCCTGAGTCAGGAATATACGCCGACGAACGGGTATTTGGTCCCAGCATGAATGTCGGGACCAAATACCCGTTTTGCTAATTTCCTCTGAATCGGGTACTGGTGTCTGAAGTCGCCCGAAAAAAGTACGTCGTTGGACAGTTATACTTTGGGTCACTGGACGGACCATGTCGCACGGACGGGAATGTGCGACCTGCCAGTGGTCAGGAACGACCAGCAAAGTTCCCGCCTTTGTCGGTTCGCTGCCGGGGCTGCGACGAGGACAGTTCCGTACGAGGTTAGAACGAGGGGGGAGTCCCGCACTTCATCATGCAAGTCTTGGCCCGACGAAGTTGCAGGAACGCCTGAGCGCGGCATACTTGCCGATGGTTTGGACCGACGCCGGCTTGGCTCGCGCTTCTCGTTCCCTCCTGCGTCGGTCCCTAAAGCCCGACGAAGTTACAGGAATGCTTGGGCGCAGCATACCTGTCGTGGCAAGAACGGCGAAGACTACAAGTTAGTTCGACGTTGGCCAGTCATGTATTGGGTCGCTAGACGGACCAGGCCGCACGGCGGGAATGTGCGGCCTGCTAGCGGGTTCGTCCTGCAGGCCGTCCGTTCCTGAATTTCCTCCTGAGTCGGTCATGCGCGACCGGGGCCCAGAGCCACGAATTCCTTCCTACGTTAGTCATGCGCGGACGGGAGCAAGAACGATCGCGCAGCTCGGTACCTCCTGCGTCGGATGCTTCTCAGCCCGCCGAAGCTGCAGGAATACCTGAGCGCGGTATACCTGCCGGGGCCAGGTACGAAGAAGACTGGGTAATCAAGGTAAAGATAGGGGGGGCTGAAGTACGGGTAGCTATTTCGCCAGGAGCTCAATGGCAGCGCTCATTTGAAGCTAATCGCCCAGCCCCAAGGATAAGAATGAGTCCAGGGGATTAATTTCATTATGTAGAGTCCAAGTATTTTGTTAGAGGACTTATATTTTATCTATTATATTGGATTGTATTTGCTATCGTGGGAGGAAGCGGACTAAATATGTAGAAAGTATTCTTAGAAGTTAGATATTGAAGATGTTTGAAATATACTATTCTTGAAGTGAATGACTGCCCCTGTTCATTGTACTTATGGCATAATGAGTTAGTTTTGAAAGCGTGGGAGGCATTTTATGCTTGATTTCCAAGAGGAAGGTTTAATGGGATACTCGTTCTATTCTACAATTTTAGGTTTTGGTTTAGAGGAGCAGCAAATTGCGCTTTTAGAGGATTGTGTAAAAAATAAACGCCGCTTGATAAGGTCGTAGCTAGAGAGAGACCAATAAGAATATATTCAACAGATGAAATCACAGATATTTATGCTGTTCCATTTTTCTTGGCCTTTATTAATTTTGACACAATTAATGCGGAAGATGAAAAAGACTTATTTGATTACTGGAAGGAATGTAGCGTACCATATCCGCTTGAAATGGGAGAGCCTGATGGCAATACTCAAGAAGGTGTTATATATACTTTAAATAGTAACGATACACGCAAAAATATATTACCCAATATTCATTCTGCTGGACATATTTTCAAAGATATTGAAAAACTGAAATTAAATATCTTATCCATAATTAAAGATAATGCGGGTGTTGGGAGGAATATGTGCGAAACATCTATTAGAATCTATAGAGTTTTGAGTATGTATAAATGTTTATTAAGCAAAAAGATTCTAACTAAGGCAATGACGGATGAAATTTGCTACCCAGACCAAATATCCCAAAGAACCTTTTATAAGGATATCCGGATAATAAAGGAAATCGAGAATGATCGGTTAATTTATGATAAAAGTTTAAAAGGATATGTATTAAAGGAGTAGAGCCTTAAAGATCCCGCAGGGGGGCTAATCTGTTCTTACAATAAAGTTCACCGGTAATGTAAGGGGATAAATAGCTGACGGTGCTACTTGCTACTATGAGGGATTGCTTCATAGTGTAGCAATGGAATAGTATGAGTTTCGCACATTAGAAGTATGAAGATATTAAGGAGTGGTACTATGAATTATTTAAAACAAGAAATTATTGATAAAATCAAAGCAAGTATTAAGGAAAATCAGGGGATCCAAAAAATCTATCAAGAAAGATTTGTAAATTACCGAGGGAAGACTACTGATACTAAAGAGTATTATACCGAAGTGGTGGCCGAGGAATTATTAAGAAATAATATTTTGGGATCAATGGGCAGTATCAACGAAATTGTAAGGAAATCTGGATATAAAGTTGATAGTCATGACGGAGTGAGTCATACAGTTGGAAGTAATCGCAAGGAAGAAATATTTTGCAAAGACATATTTAGTTTAAGCAAAAATGGACAGAAGCATTTCAACGAAGTGGGTTTGATAATAGATTATCAAGTGCCACTGAAGAATCGAAGTAGTGACACCGGAGTCGGTAAAATCGATTTGATATCTAAAACTAAAGATGAGCTATGGCTCTTGGAACTAAAAGTGGAAGACAATAAAGAAACGGTGTTAAGATGTGTCCTTGAAATTGCAACGTATTATCAATTGCTCAGTAAGACTAAGTTCCTGGAGTCCTATCCCGAAGCTGCAACGTCCTCCATAAGTGATATTAGGAAAGGAATACTTGTGGTGAAGGGTTCAAGCCAGGAGGCTGAGCTGGATGAGATGAAATGCGGTCAAAACAAGAGAGATAATCTGAAGATAATTATGGAAAGTCTAAAAGTTGAAGCTTTCACAATCGATATAAACCACGATGTTGTAAAGAAATGAAAGTTATAATCCACAGAGGTGGTAATGAAATAGGTGGCAACTGCATTGAAGTCCAAGGTCAAAATAGTACGATATTGTTGGATGTAGGAATGCCAATTAATACGGGTTTAAAGCAGCAAGGAGATTGTGATAAGGTCGTCTATGATTATCTTAGGAAAGACAAAGAATATAGCGAAGTCTTAATTTCACATGCCCATAGTGATCATTATGGCTTGTTGGGGCTACTTCCGCCCAGCACCGCGGTTTACTGTAGCAGTGCTACGAAAGATCTACTCGATATAAACCAAATATTTGCCAAGCAAGAAGAATTGAAGTTTGATTTTCAAATCTTTGAAACCTATAAACCCTTTATATGTGGAGATTTTGAGATTCTTCCTTTTCTGCAAGATCATTCTGCGTTCGATTCACAGGGCTTTATTATTAAAGCAGAAGGTAAAACCTTAATTTATACTGGAGATTTCAGAAGTCATGGTAGAAAAAAGGGCGTACACCGTCGACTTTTAAGTCTGATCGGGAACAGTACTGTCGACTTGCTTCTAACGGAAGGGACGACATTAAGTAGGGCTTCAAAACCGATGAAGACGGAAGAGGCTATAGAACAAGAACTTGTTAAAGCGATGGAAGCTAAAGCAGGGTTGATATATGTTTGCTTTTCACCGCTAAATATTGATCGATTAGTATCAATATATAAAGCAGCGCGGATTACTAAAAGAACGCTCGTTGTCGATACATATACGGCATATTTACTTGAAAAATTAAGTCAGTATGCTAAGATCCCTAACGTTAAGACCTTTTCGAATCTAAAAGTGTTTTATCCCAAAAAACTAAGCAGAAAGCTTAAAATTAATAGGCATGAAGATATTCTTATAAGCTTTAAGAAAGCAAGGATCTTTATGGAAGACCTTCAACGAACCCCCAGCAAGTATGTGATGATGATTCGGCCTTCCATGATCGATGAAATAGTGCCCTTGGAGGATACACTACTTATTTACTCGATGTGGCCGGGCTATCTGAAGCAGGTGGATATGAAGAAGATGACAGAGTGGTGCAAGGTAAATGCTATAGAATTTAAAACTATTCACACCAGTGGACATGTATCTTCTGAATTCTTAGTGGACTTCATTGCTGAAATTAATGCCTTCAGTGTGAAAATTATTCATACTGAAGGCATTAACCGTGACTCTGAAGAAATGAAAGAACTTAGTAAGTATCTAGGGCAAAATGATGAGGTAATAGTGATTTAACAGGGAACTCACCTATCTGAGTGTGCCAGTTAGGAGTATTTACTTAGCTCTCCCCTATATTAAATTAACCCAGGAAGGAAATATCGTAAGGAGGAGACCATGGATACTTTTATACCTTGTACTATATATATTTATGAAGAATGCGAATATCAAAACGGCAGAATTATATCCAATAAGGTTTTAGATAATGGAAATAAAGAAATTATGCCTACCGCCTTGTTGTTAGCAAGGTTTTCTAATAACCTGGTGAGATTTCATACAGGTTTCTACAAGTCAGATAAACTCAGGGCTTTAACCGAAGAACTGATCAAAGATGAATCGGCAAAATGGGGTTTCTTTAATATGCCTACGGGAGAAATCGTCGTAGCTCCTAGGTATGATTATGTTGACGATTTTAAATTCAATAGAGCGCTAGTGATACTGGACGGAAAGTATGGCTTTATTGATGAAACTGGTGAAATTATTGCACCGACAATCTATGAGATGGCTGATCAGTTTTATGGTGACAGAGCAGTCGCGAAAAAGGATGATAAATACGGTTTTATTGCTCCCGATGGCACTGTTGCTGTGAAGCTCGAATGGGATCAGGTTAGGAGTTTTACTGATGAACGATGTGCAGTGAAGCAAGGAGAAAAGTGGTTTTATGTCAATAAGCAGGGGCAAATAATACCTGATTAAACTGTGATGCTGTTTGTAAAATATACGACAACGAGTTTTATGCATATGAAGAAAGAATCATTGTAGACAACATCGTATAAGGTATTGCGGGAAAAAATAAGGTCCCTGCGAGTGAGTCCTCTGTGAGTACAATGGTGGATTGACGAGTTTTTTTATATGTAATGACTATTTTACCGACAACGAAACATTTGCAGCATTAGATCAGAAACAAAAGGAACCTGAACAATGGGGCTACTTCGATCTGGAGAGCGGTGAAATCATCGTATCACCCATATATGATTACGCAGCACCTTTTGATCTTGCTTATGGTGGTCGGTTGGCGCTAATTAAGAAAGATGGTAAATGTGGATTCCTTGATCCCCAGTGTAATATCATTATAGATATGGTATGGGATGAGGTTAAAGGCGGAGGTTTTAGTGAAGGCCGTTGTGCTGTTAGGAAAGGCAATAAATGGGGATATATTGACTTGAAGGGCAAATTAATTGTCGCGCCTATTTTTGATGACGCTGAGTCCTTTAGTCGGGCCTATGAACCCTTTCTATTTAATGGCAGTCTGGTGGCACAAGTCAAAATGGATGGAAAATGGGGATGTATCAATGAGGCTGGATTAATGGTCATTGAGCCAATTTATGAAGATATCCAAGAATTTATAGGTTTAAGTGATCATGCTGAAAATATCTACTTTGTTGCACGCGTTAAAATGGACGGAAAATATGGTTTCATAAACGGTGAAGGATCACTCATTATTCAGCCTGAGTTTGAAGAGGCTTTTGAGTTTTGGGATATAGGATATGCTGCCGTTAAAACCCATTTTAAGCATGAAGAAAATGGAAAATATTATTTATGAAACTGTTTAAAAACGATAATGCTGGACTTTGCTCGACCGATCTGGTAATCTAAACTCAGCAATTATTTGGCTGGGGGTATTTCAGATGGCAGAAGCAC
>DASRMG010000273.1:0-3340 GCA_035648035.1 Desulfosporosinus sp.
CTGCCGTCAGTACAATATCGACAGTGGATGATGTTACACTGTTGCTTACGGCGATCGGGGTGCTTTCTTTGGAAGGAACAGAAGTTGTCGGATATAATCAAGCCCTTACCAGGGCGGAATTTGCCAAGATGTTGGTCATGATTTCCCCATACAAGGATCTTGTGGCTGTTACTTCATATTCATCGCCTTATCGGGATGTGGCTGCGAAAAATTGGGCTGCGTCATATATAAGGATTGCAGCAAATAATGGACTTATGTCCGGTTACAGTGACGGCACATTTCGACCAGGCAATGCGATTACTTTGGAACAGGGCGTGGACTGCGCGCTCAAGCTGCTTGGATACACCCATGACGACTTCAGCGGTGCATTCCCATATGCACAAATGAATATTTATCAAAATAACGGACTGGCTAACAATATCACTGGTGGTATCGGCACCATGTTGACAAAAAAAGATGCAGCAAATCTGCTTTATAACCTGTTGGGAATTACTATCAAGGACGGTACGAAAACTTATGCAGAAAAACTGGGCTATGCACTTAATGCCAACGGGGAAGTTGACTATGCCGGAGTCATTACAACCAATATGCAAGGTCCTTATATTGTAGAATCTTCAGACTGGGCAAGTGATTTAGGATTATCGACTTCTGGAGCAGTGATTTATAAAAACGGAAGCGTTGTTACTGCATCTGATGTCGCAACCTATGATGTTCTCTATTACTCACCATCTAAAACCTCTGTTTGGGTCTATAATGAAAGAGTAACTGGGATTTACGAGAAGGCCTATCCTAACCAAAATGCGGTAACCTCTGTCATGATTTCAGGAATGGAATATACGCTAGAATCCACTGCAGCTTTTGCGGCACTGGCATCTGGAGGAACTCTGAAAATAGGCAGTGCAATAACTATTCTTATTGGAAAAAGTGGAGGCGTGGTTGGTGCAGTATCCAACTCTGTTTTGAATGAATCCGTAGTGCTCTATGTGACTGAAACCGGTTCAAAAACGTTTGAGAATACGAGCGGGAATACTTACACATCGACATATATTAAGGGAATTAATTCAAATGGGACAGAACTCGTATATCCTATGAGCCAGAGCTGGATTGATCCAGGCGATGTAATCAAAATTAGTTTTGATGAAAATTACGCGATGAAGGTCAGTACTGTTTCCAGTAACGGTACGATTTACGGCTTGGTAGATGCAGAGGATGAAACTATTGGAAGCACAAGTGTTGCGGCTAATGTTATTCTGTACGATACAAACCTTGGAAACTATATCGTAACGTCCATGTCTCGTTTGGACGGCATCAAGTTGAGCTATGACGATATACTTTATTATGAAATCACCAATGACAAAGTTACCTATTTACTGCTTGATCAGGTTACAGGTGATACGATGAAATACGGCGTTGTGACCTCAGCAGTGTCTAACGACTCGGGATTTAACCTAAGTGGTACCTATAAGTACGAAATCGACGGGGTAGCGGGAATTTTGAATACACAAAACAGCACCTTGAATATCAGCAAAGGGCCCGCATTGTTTTACGGTGAAAGTGGAGCTATTGACAAAATCCGTAATCTCAGCAAGATTGGAAGCAAAATCACATCATTCACCGGTACGCAGTTGAAGGTGGAGGATACCGACGGTACATATAAGGTATCGCCGAATGTTAAGGTTTATACATATACAGAGGGCATTTACCAGGTTTCATCGTTAAAACAAGCACTGAAAGCCTATGAGGACGGCAACTCCGTATCATTCTATTATGATCAAGTTCCATCTTCGGGAGGGCAGATTAGAGTAATAGTTTATCAGTAAAAGAATAACAAAAGCGAACACGTCATTCTTGAACATAGAGCACACACCTGAATACGCCGATTAAATTTAGCAAAAGTTCATTACACCAGTATTATATACTCTAGAGCAGCATTACAGGGCTTCTGATGTATATGGGGCAAGGGTAACAGAAGGCAGGTTTAAGGGCTTAAGAAGACACAAATAAAATTTAAAGAGTTTGCGGATGCGGATGGTAGGGAATATGAAGGAGTATCTATTTAGAGCAGTCGGCACAAAATTGAGCCGACTGCTTAACAACTTTGACGGGGGTAGAGTTATGGCACATACTATTGTAAGAGATTACCTCTTGGCCACCTGACACGAGTTTAACTCGAGTCAAGCGGCCAAGAAAGAGAAATGTATATAGTAAACGACAGATTAGATGAAGATGAAAAGGGGTTAGGTTTAATCGACACCCTTGAAGGAAAACAAGAAATGATAATTAAGATCATAAAAAGAGGAGAGGGACATGAATGCTTTATTAAACGTAAAAATAGACGAGAATCAAGAACCGATAACGAGTGTGTGTGAGCTGTATGAGTTTTTAGAAATCTAAACTCAATACACCAAATGGTTTGGGAGAATGGCGGAATATAGTTTTGAAGAAACTCTGACTACGTAAGGGTGTCCCAAAAATGTCCTACCCTTGGAGGCGAACAAGAATTTGCAGACCATAACATTAAACTGGATATGGCAAAAGAAATAGCAATGATTCAGAGAACTGAAAAAGGAAAGCAGGCAAGACAATATTTTCTCCAGGTTGAAAAGGAATGGAACAGCCCAGAAAAAGTTATGGCGAGGGCACTAAAATTCGCCAACACAAGACTTTTGACTTTAGAAGCAAAGGTTGAACAGGATAAACCAAAAGTATTGTTTGCAAACGCGGTAGCGGCCTCAAACACATCAATTCTAATCGGAGAGCTCGCAAAACTTTTAAAACAGAATGGAATAGACATCGGCCAGAATAGATTATTTGAAACTCTTAGAAAAGAAGGCTTCTTAATAAGGAGATCTGGAACCGATTGGAACATGCCAACTCAAAGAAGCATGGAGCTGGGACTGTTTAGAATTAAGGAACATACGCATATTGACAGCTCCGGAAGTAATATAACAAAAAAGACTACAAAAGTAACAGGACGCGGCCAGACATACTTTATAAACAAATTTCTTAACGTATAGCCATACAGGGGAGGAAGTCACATGAGATACAAAAAGTGTAAAAGATGCCGGCTTACTTGGAACATTAGCGTAGGTCAGTATATTCCAGAAACAGGATATGTTTGCCCCAATTGTAGCGATAGCGTAAAAGAGAGAGAGGAAGCGAGAAATGTCAAATCTGAATTTAACGAGAAGGCAAATTAAAAGATTACAAACGGCCTTATCAATAACAATCGTGCTGGTGCTAGCAATCCTATTCACCTGTACAGTAATGACCACCAAAATAGTTAGCGACTTAAAGATAATGACAACAGATGAATTAAATGTGGTCAATGAAATCAATG
>DASRMG010000274.1:0-4030 GCA_035648035.1 Desulfosporosinus sp.
GGATGGGTATGAGTTGGCAACAACATTAAACACGATTCCCTCAACAAAGGATTTGAAGCTAATATTATTAACCTCTGCAGCGCAGGAGGGTGATGCTACAAAAGCGAAAGATCAAGGCTTTTCAGGGTATTTGACGAAACCAATCAGACGCGGAGAGTTACTAAATTGTATGGCAATTGTTTTAGGTTTGAAACTAGATACTGAGGAAAACCAGCAGGTTGTCACAAAATATACTCATCGTGAAAATCAGAGTGACTTGAAACCAAAAATACTGCTGGTTGAAGACAACGAAGTGAATCGTAAACTTATCATAGCAACGCTTAGATCTCACGATATGACCTGTGATGTAGCGATGGATGGCAAAGAAGGCTATCAAGTAGTGCTAAAGAAAGACTACGATATAGTTTTTATGGATTGTCAAATGCCAGTTATGGATGGGTTTGAAGCCACTGAAAGAATCAGGAATTCTGAGGGAAGCAACAAACATACTAAAATTGTTGCCATGACAGCAAATGCCATGACTGGTGACAGAGAAAAATGCCTTCGAGTGGGAATGGATGACTACATAAGCAAACCTATTGACTTTGAAATAATGTTCAAAATGATTGAAAAAACCACTGTGCACGGAGTAATTCAAAAAAAATCTGATTATATTTACAAATGCATGGAGGACTTTATGACTCAAACAAAACTCAAAGAAAATGATGTAAATATTATTTTTGAAATATATGTCAAGTCCTTACCGGAAATGATGAAAAATATTGAAGAAGCCTTAGCAAACACTGATTATAAAAAACTTGGTAATATTTCACATCAACTTAAAGGAACTTCCGGTAGTCTACAGATTAACGAAATCTTTGAATTGGCGAGGGCGCTTGAAATAGCTGCTCAGGCGAAAGACGAAAACGATTGCGAACTAAAATTTTTGCAAATTAAAAATTATATGGTGCCAAATTAGAACGTTTTTAATACGGTCGAACTTAACCACTTTTAACCAGAAAGCCTATCTAGGCGAAACTTGTCGGAGAAAATCCAACCGAATATGACTGTTTTTAATGATAAAAGCTCGGCACCACTGAAATCATTGGTTTTATCATTTTTGACTTAAATTGGGTGTGTAGTTCAATCTATAACTTGACTCCCGCCTTACAAGGTGATGGCTTGAGAAATTTATCCGTAGATTCGCTATGTCTGAGGGTACCAAAATGGTGTCAGTTGCTTTTGAAACATGAAAGTTTATATAGTTTGGGATAAGGAGGTAGTTATCATCGGACTAACAATTATAGTAGCAGACGATGATGCAAGTATCCGCCAATACCTACATATCTTATTGACTCGGGAAGGCTTTAGCGTCAAAGACGTTGAACTAGGTACGGAAGTCATAAATGAGTACCATAAGTGTAAGCCAGATCTACTGTTGCTCGATATCATGATGCCAGGGATGGATGGATTTGAAGTTTGTCGCAAAATACGGGAAGAAAGCAATCTTCCGATCATTATTCTATCAGCTAAGGAAAAAAATAACGACAAGATTTCAGGACTTATATCAGGTTGCGATGACTATATAACCAAGCCATTTGATAGCACAGAACTAATCTTACGTATTAATGCGGTATTGCGACGAGTTAAAGAAAACAGCCAACCAGAAAACAGGCAGAACATAGTGAAACTCCCAGGACTAACAATAAACAATATCAGTAGAATTACTGAATTTAGAGGCAAACAAATTGACCTAACTCCTAAAGAATACGCCCTTCTTTGGCTGCTGTCCATCAGTCCCGCACAGGTCTTTACTAGAGAACAGCTACTTTACCAAATATGGGAGTCAGATTATTATGGTAATCCTGGAGTCGTCACTTCGCTGGTTAAACGTCTGCGAGAAAAGATTGAGCCAGACTGTTCTACACCCTTTTACATTAAAACTATACATGGGGTAGGATACAAACTGGGAGTGATGCCTTGCTAAAAAAGGCAAACTTTCCTAGTGTAAATCTTGTTAAAAGAATAGCTCTTTAATAAAAGATAAATGTCATAATAATGGCATTTTTTTTTGTTATAATTTGTTTATTCTAAATAAATTAAACGCTTAAACACGTATTTCAAGAGAATCTTGCTTAAATATAAAGATGTTCTAAACTATTATAGTTAATAATAGTGAATAACATTGAGGAGCAAAGGAGATCTAAAGATGAAGGGTCGACAATCATATTCAGCAAGCAAGTATTTGAATATTTTAAATATTCCAACCTATATTTCGGAACTTTAAACGTTAGAAACTCTAGAAATATTTTATTAAGGGAGGCGACGAACTTTGACCATAGATCTAAATGCTCAAGTACAAAAAGCATTCAGCCGTCTGGAGAACTTATCTCAAAGTGATTTACCGTCCCCGGAACTGACGTCTAAACTTATATTAGAGCTCAGTTCTGCTCTTGACGAATTACAATCAACAGCTATTGAATTGTTTGAACAAAATGAAGAAATGGCAGCTAGTCGCCAGACACTGGATGAAGAGCGATTTCGTTATCAGGAACTGTTTGATTTTGCACCAGAAGGCTATTTGATCACTGATGCAGAAGGCATAATAATCGATGCCAATAGCGCTGCTACCATCCTTTTTAACGTAAGCAAATCCTTGCTTATTGGCAAGCCGTTAGCAATATTTGTCCACAACGAAGAATACCAGACCTTCCGTACTCGGTTGGCAGAAATGAAAAAAGGAACCGCTGAACAAAACGAAAACTGGGAGTTTAGAATGCTATCCGAAAAGCGAACCACTTTTCCCGTTTCCATAACAGTGGGAAAGGTTATTGCCTCCAAGGGGGCAATAGAGATGCGTTGGCTACTGCGTGATATCACGAAACGTAAGCTAATGGAGGAAGAAAAAGAAAAGCGAGTGGCGGAATTAGTCATTGTGAATAAAGAGCTAGCGTATCAAAAAGAGCTAGCCTATCAAAACGAAGAGAAAGAGAAGCAGGCAGCGGAACTAGTCATAGCGAATATAAAATTGGGGGAAGAAATTTCAGAACACAAAAAAGCAGTAATAGAAATAAGAAACTTGAATGATGACCTTGAAGCGATGATATCTGCACGAACATATCAGCTTGAAGCAATGAATGCTGAATTGAAAGAAATAAACACTGAATTCGAAGTAACTAATGCAACGCTGGAGGAAGAAATTTCAGAACATCAAAGAACCGAGCTAGAATTACAAGAAGCAAAAAGAGCTGCTGAAGCAGCTAACAAAGCCAAAAGTCAATTCCTGGCAAATATGAGCCATGAAATCAGAACACCGATGAACGGCGTTTTTGGGTTTCTGGAATTATTAAATCATTCCCAACTATCACAGGAGCAACGAGAATACCTCCGTGAAGCAAAATCTTCTTCAGAAACATTGTTACACCTCATCAATGATATCTTGGATTTATCTAGAATAGAGTCTGGAAAACTCACTTTGGTAATAATGAACTTTAAGCTAAGAACTGCTGTAGAGGATGCCACATCATTATTCGTGCCAACTGCTTACGCAAAGCATATAGAACTGAATACACTGATAAAAGCAAACGTACCGGATGAAGTGAGGGGCGATCCTTCAAGACTCAGACAAATATTAAACAATCTTATCTCTAATGCTTTGAAGTTTACTGAAAATGGGGAAGTATCGATTGTCGTCGAAACAATTGAAGAAACTAATGGTTTTGCAACGATTAAATTTGAGGTTAGGGATACTGGGATTGGTATCAATGAAGTGGACGCTGAAAAGCTTTTCAAGCCCTTCGCACAGGCTGATTCATCAACAACAAGGAAATTTGGAGGAACAGGGCTGGGCCTTGCCATAACTAGAGAACTTGTAACGATAATGGAGGGAGCGGTGGGCCTTGAAAGCGTGCCAGGTCAGGGCTCTACATTTTACTTTACAGCACAATTTGAAATTATTAATGAAAAAACTGCTTGCTGTGAGTATGCCAGCCTAGAAAACGTTAATGTTCTTATTGTGGACGATAATGATAACAATCGCAAAATAGTGAGA
>DASRMG010000275.1:0-6052 GCA_035648035.1 Desulfosporosinus sp.
AGCATTATCGGCGGATTCAGGTGGCTCATGATGTGATACGGACAGGTTTGCTAGGGGCAGATAACTTCAGATTTCGTAACGGTGAGTTAACAGACTTTGGAATTTCGGTGGAAGAACTTCAGGAGAGAAGGGGCGGCGAACCTTTCCAAACGTCCGGTTGTTCCGGATGTAACCGTCCGTACTATAACGAAACGCCTGGAGAAGAACTTTATAATTATCCCAAGCCCTTAACGGTGGAAGAAATTGAAGGCGCTTGGGCATATCTCCGGGAAGCAAGGGACGAGCGAGAGGTATGAGTGGCAAAAACTGGCGTTATTTACCTTATGCAGTGTCTTCTGGTTCAGAAAATATGGCCATTGATGAAGCCCTCTTACTGACTATGGCTCAGAGTGTCGATCCCCAACCCGTGCTTCGGTTTTATGGGTGGAGTCCAGCGACGCTTTCCTTGGGGTATGCACAGAGTTTTCATAAAGAAGTGAATGAAACAGCTTGTCTGGCTGAAGGGATCGATATAATACGCCGTCCAACGGGCGGAAGGGCTGTTTTGCACCAATACGAACTGACTTACAGCGTCATTGCACCTGAGCGTGATCCGCATGTTTCCGGTACGGTGATAGAATCCTATTTGAAGATTAGTCAAGCGCTCTTAACAGGGTTAAAAGCTGTGGGGGTTCCCGCAGAGATGGTTGCGTGCGGTGGTCTAAACGTCGCTAGTTCTTCTGCCTGTTTTGATGCACCATCTTGGTACGAGTTAGTCGTTGACGGCCGTAAACTGGTGGGCAGTGCGCAGGTGCGGAAAGAAGGGATGCTACTACAACATGGGTCCCTTCTACTCCATTTTGATCCCGAGTTGCTCTTTCGGCTACTGAAGTTTCCTAATGAGGCGACGCGGCAGAAATTACTGACAGGATTTATGGCGAAGGCCTGCGCTTTGGACCAAGTCTGGACGCATCCTATTGAGAGAGAAGAGTTGGCACAGGCACTATGTTCCGGGTTTTGCGATATTATGGGAATTGAATTAATACAGAGCCATTTGACGGCGCAAGAGAAGGCGTTGATGGAAGAGGTACTTGTCAAATATCGTTCCGAAGCTTGGACTAAAAGGCGGTAAAGTGGCAGTTACTATTAAATAAAGGGAGAATGTTAAACTTTTACAAAACGTTGCAGGATTTTTGGTGAAAAAGTTGAATCATGTAAAGGAAGAGGCAACTCTCTTTGGCAGGATAGGAAATAGGGTATTTGCTTTTAAACACCAGAGACGGGGGCACTAGTATGCAAGTTGATGTATTGCCGAATGCAGGTTCGCCACTTTTACCCTACCTAGAAGATAAATTAGTGATTGTGATTGATGTTTTGAGAGCTACAAGTACCATGGTAACCGCTTTAGCCAATGGATGTCAGTCCATTATACCGGTGCTTTCACCAGAAGATGCTATGGAAAGACGTTTAACACTTCCGGGTTCTTTATTAGGAGGAGAGCGTCACATCCTACCGATTGAAGGGTTTGATCTAGGCAACTCACCCTTTGATTACGTTCCAGAAAAAGTGGGGGGTAAAAAAGTCATTATTACCACCAGGAATGGCACACGGGCTATACGAGATGCCAGCGCTGCACCTAAAATATGGATGGCTGCTTTTCTAAACATGCAGAGCGTCATATTAGCGGTTTTACGACAGTTCGAACAAAGCGATAAACTTCAAGGGGTTGTGGTATTTTGCGCCGGTACAGAAGAACGGTTTGACCTTTCGGATACGCTATGTGCAGGAATGCTCATTGACGGGTTGGGGACGAATGTAACGCTCAATGATTTGGGAGAGGCCTCACGCATGTTATATCGTAGTTCAGGTAATTTTCTACTTCATAAGATCAGCGATTCGGCGCATGGAAAAAAACTCATTGCTGCAGGATTTGAACGTGACGTAGTTTATTGTTCTACTCCAAATATCTTGCCCATTATTCCAGTATATCAAGAGGGCGAAATTGTGTGGTTGACGGAG
Organism: Desulfosporosinus sp.; assembly: GCA_035648035.1. Lineage (GTDB taxonomy): Bacteria > Bacillota > Desulfitobacteriia > Desulfitobacteriales > Desulfitobacteriaceae > Desulfosporosinus. Next base: position 1,999 of record DASRMG010000275.1, read on the forward strand.
GAATAGCGACTCAGATTCTTTGCCGTTCGCGGGGTGGGGCGATGGGTCCACGATCACACGTCCTTAGCCGTGCGCTCGTCGTGCCAAACTAGGGCTTTAATCCCTGATGCAAGCGGGTAGGGTGCCCGACCCATGCGACGTCCGTGTGATCGCGGACCCGCGCCCACGAAAGCTCAGATGGCCAAGAAGCTTCGTTTGGCTTGGGTTGCTTAAGCGCGCGAGAACACGTCCTTGGTCATGCTTTGTTGCGTCAGTTAGGGCTTTAATCCCTGGCAAGGGGACGTTGTTTTGCTATGTTTAAGAACGAATATTAATAGTCAAGTACGAAACGCTGTGTTGCACTAGTGTGATGTGTTCATGCAAGTCAAGAAATCTTCCCTCTTTCTTTCCTGTTATATCCGTTAAAACAAAGGGCCTGTCTTAAAATAACAACAGGGTTAAACCTATGTGCATCATTTATGTAGCATAGAAAACAGGCTTGTTAGAAGTATTATGAAGAAATTGTAAATTGTCGTTATGAATTGAAATAGAGTACAATGACCGTGGTAGGCTATAAGGGAGGTTAAAGACATCATGGCAAGTTTTAAAGTGCCGGTTCGTATTTCTAGTAAACACGTTCATTTAACACAAGAACATATTGAAGTTCTTTTTGGTGTGGGTCATTCTTTGGTAAGAAAGACGGACTTCAGCCAGCCTGGACAGTTTATTTGTGAGGAAATGGTCACGCTCATCGGGGCGAAAGGCGAAATTGAGGGAGTTTGTGTTTTGGGACCTGCTCGGAAAGTCTCTCAAGTCGAGCTTTCAGCGACGGATGCCTTTGAAATAGGTATGAACCCTCCGGTTCGGGATTCAGGGAAGGTTGACGGTACTCCTGGCATTGAGGTTGAAGGCCCTATGGGACGGGTTCATTTGGATCAAGGCGTGATCGTTGCAGCTCGTCATATTCACATAACCCCGCAAGAGGCTAGGAAGCATTCGCTGAGAGAGAACGATCGTGTGCGTGTTGCAATTTCAGGTATTCGAGGTGGAGTTTTAGAACAGGTACTAGTAAGGGTTAATCCCAATTACGCTTTACAGCTACATGTAGATTCAGATGAAGGCAACGCCTTTAACTTGTCTAATGGTCAACAAGTGGATGTTTTGTTAGATTTAGGGGTTTAGATCTATACTTCCTAACGGTTATTCATCTAATTGGTAGAGAATGTTTAATTTAAGCGCGCAAAAAAGCCAGGACTTTGTTCCTGGCTTTTTGTGTTAGTGAAACTTATAATATGGGCTTAAGAAAACTTATTGAACAGATGTGAATTAAAAGTCATTGTTTTTATTAGGTCACATAAAACTTGGTTAATTTAGTGTAAATTTTATTGACGTGGGAACACTAAATTAGATGTTTTAACGTGAGGTGAATATTGTGACCGATTCGAAAGTAAAGAGTGAGTCGACAGCGTTAAACTCAGTGAGTGAAGAAGTAGCCGGTCTAATGAAGGCTGAAGAGTTGGTCGGATTAAGACATCAGGTTGCTTTATTAGGTGAGACTTTAGAAAAGATGAGATTGGCCGACTATATCGCATATTTGAGTAGTCCTAGACGCCTTCTATGGTTCAATTTCTTGGTCGGCCTTATGAGAGGCTTAGGAACAGCGTTGGGCGCTGGACTCCTGGCAGGATTAGCCTATTTACTGTTAAAACGTATAGTTGTCCTTAATTTGCCAGTGATCGGTGGCTTTATTTCAGAACTTAGTAAGTACATTAACCAACAATAAGAGGGAGGAATTAACGTGAAAGAAGCAACGAATTATTCACAACTGATCAACACCCTTCGTGAGGAGAGAGCGGATGCCATAAAAACTGCATCAGAACTTCTGAACGAAGACATGAGAGAATCGTTGGGCGAGTTGTCCGTCGTGGACAATCATCCGGCAGATATCGGGACCGAGGTTTATATGCGTTCTCAAGATGTTGCAGAACATGATCGTCTGAAACACAGAGTTGGAGCGATTGACGCTGCCTTAGAACGCTTTGATAAAGGCGAGTATGGAAAGTGTGAACATTGCGGTCATGATATTCCGTTTGAACGACTGGAGGCTTTACATTATACGACTGTATGCGAAGCATGTAGCAGCAAGGAGGAAGTGGAAGAGCAACACTCCCTATATCGCGATCCGGTCGAGAACGAAATTCTGAATAACCCCTTTTCCCGGACGTTTAATGACGGCAAGGATCAGGCAGAGTTTGACGGCGAAGATTCTTGGCAAGCGGTTGCTCGCTATGGTACCTCTGATTCAGCGCAGGACTTGGGGACAAATCGAGATATTAAGGATGCAAGTGATATGTATGAAGATGCGGAGGAAGTCATAGGTGCTGTTCAATACATTGAAACGCTTGAAACGGAAAGTGAACCGGCACAACAGGGCAATGGGGTCCATTATTGTAAGGATCATGGGTTGAGCTAGGAGGAGGCTCCCAGTCAACGCGAGAATCCTCAAGACAAGCTTTAGCCATGCGTTCCTCGTGCCAAACTAGGTATCAAGTGTTTTATGCCAGTAGAGGGGTTCCTGGCAAATCAGACATCCTTGTCTGGTTGCCAGCAATTTCACTCGTTTAAGGTATCTGTTAATTGAAATAGCGTTGCTACTAGGTGTATAATATACGGAACGATATAAAAATTTTATTGGAGGAGAGAAAATATGTTTAAAAATCTTATTACTAAGTTAAAGGCGAATAAGAGAAAGCTTGTTTTTACAGAGGGATTAGACCCAAGAATTCTTGAAGCTGTTAGTCGCCTTCATAAGGACGGTATCCTTGTTCCTGTGGTTATAGGAAACCCTGCTGAAGTAGAGGCTGCTGCAAAAAAGAGCGGCTGGTCAATCGATGGCATTGAAATTATTGATCCATTGAACTTTGCTGATATAGATGCCATGGTGGCGAAGATGGTTGAGCTGAGAAAGGGCAAAATGGATGACGTTGCTTGTCGTGCTGCCCTGGCAAAGTCTAACTACTTCGGTACAATGCTTGTTAAAATGGACAAGGCTGACGGTCTACTGGGTGGCGCTACATATTCTACAGCTGATACAGTTCGTCCTGCTCTTCAAATCATTAAGACAAAGCCCGGCAACAAGATTGTATCAAGTTGCTTTATTCTGCGTCGCCCTACAGAAAACGGCGACGAGATGTACGTCATGGCTGACTGTGCTATTAACATTACCCCAAATGAGGATGAGCTTGTTGAAATAGCTGTAGAAACAGCCAGAACTGCAAAGGCTTTCTCTATTGAACCAAAAGTTGCCATGCTTTCCTACAGTACACTAGGTTCTGGTAAGGGTGAAACAGTCGATATGATGCATAACGCTACAGCCAAGCTAAAGGCTATGAACCTTGATTATCCAGTTGATGGAGAGTTTCAGTTTGACGCCGCTTTCTCGCCTGAAGTTGGAAAGATAAAGGCCTCCGGATCACCTGTGGCAGGTGAGGCTAATACCTTTATATTCCCTGATATTAATGCAGGTAACATCGGCTACAAGATTGCTCAGCGTCTCGGAGGATTTGAAGCTTTCGGTCCTATCCTACAGGGTCTGAATGCTCCTATTAATGACCTTTCAAGAGGGTGTAACGCAGAAGAAGTTTACAAGATGGCGATTATTACAGCAGCCCTTAAGTAAGTGAAGCTTTCAAGAGATCAAAACGCTTCAGATCTCTGTAACTGAAACAATTCTAACATCCTAAAACAGTTAAGGGTCTTCACGTTAAGTCGCGAAGACCCTTAACTCATAGAAAGCGGAAAGCATGTAGTTGCCCATTTTTGGAGCACTGTGTTAAAATGAGGGAAAACGGGAGGTTGGCAGGTTGCTGGTTTGGCTTACAATAATAGGTGTATGGATGATTGATCGTGTTTTAAAGATCATAATTCAAACGAACTTTGTTCCGGGGGAAACGCTGATCGTTATTCCTAAAGTGTTTCATCTAACGTTTGTTCTAAATCCAGGGGCTGCGTTTGGTCTAATGGCCGGTCGTACCTGGATTTTTGTTCTGACCGCAGTTATTGTTGTAGGCGGAGT
>DASRMG010000276.1:0-9461 GCA_035648035.1 Desulfosporosinus sp.
ATTGCTCGAGCGCGTAGAAGCGATGAACACATCAGGTGAGAAACGCGTTATCAAGACGTGGTCCAGACGCTCAACAATATTCCCGATCATGGTTGGACTCACGATTGCGGTTCATAACGGTCAAAAACATGTTCCTGTCTATGTTACAGAAGATATGGTAGGCCATAAACTCGGAGAGTTTTCACCTACACGTACTTACAGGGGCCATGCTGGCACCGAAAAATCCAGCGGGTTACGTTAATTCGAGAGGAGGCTAAAGGCACATGCAAGCAAAAGCAGTGGCAAAATATGTACGTATCTCTTCTCGTAAAGTGCGCCAGGTTGTTAATCTGATACGTGGCAAGAAGATCAGTGATGCGTTTGCAATTCTTCAGTTTACACCCAACGGTTCCACGGATGATGTGGCAAAAGTGCTGAAGTCTGCAGTCGCAAATGCAGGACACAATTTTGATATGAATGTTGATGATCTGTATGTTACTGAAATTTGTGTTGATCAAGGACCAACTTTAAAACGCATTAGGCCTCGAGCCATGGGACGTGCAGACCAAATCCGGAAACGGACTAGTCACATTACCGTAGTCGTGGGCGAGAAGAAGGAGGGCTAAACTGTGGGTCAAAAGGTTAATCCCAAAGGCCTCCGAATCGGAATTATCCGGGACTGGGAAAGCCGATGGTATGCAGACCGAAACTATATGGAACTTTTACATGAAGACTTGAAGATCAGAGCATTTGTAAAAAATAAACTCAAGCAAGCTGGATGCCCAAAAGTTGAGATTGAACGAGCTGCCAGTCGCGTTAAAGTGTCGGTTCATGCAGCCAAACCCGGTATTGTTATCGGTCGAGGTGGTATCGAAGTTGAAAATTTACGCAAACAACTTGAAGCTATAACTGGTAAACAAGTTGCTGTTAATATTGTTGAAATCAAGAAACCGGAAATGGATGCCACACTGGTATCTGAGAACATCGCCTTACAACTCGAAAAACGGGTGTCCTTCCGTCGCGCTATGAAACAAACTGTTGGTCGTACAATGAGGACCGGCGCACAAGGAATCAAAATTCAATGCAGCGGTCGTCTTGCTGGAGCCGAAATTGCCCGAACTGAATGGTATCATGAAGGAAAAGTACCCCTTCATACTTTACGTGCAGATATTGACTACGGTTTTTCGGAAGCCAATACCACGTATGGCAAAATTGGTATTAAGGTTTGGATTTATAAAGGTGAGGTTCTTCCTGCCAAGAAGGTCGTCGCTCAGGTGGAAGGAGGAAACTAAATGTTAGTCCCATCGAGAGTGAAACATAGAAAACAACATCGTGGTCGGATGCGCGGTAAGTCAACACGCGGTAACACCATTACTTTTGGTGAATATGGTCTGATGGCTATGGAATGTGGCTGGGTCACGAATCGCCAAATTGAGGCTGCTCGTATTGCCATGACGCGCTTTATCAAACGTGGTGGTCAAGTTTGGATTAAAATATTTCCGGATAAGCCTGTTACGGCTAAACCGGCAGAAACCCGTATGGGTAGTGGTAAAGGTGCACCAGAATACTGGGTTGCTGTTGTAAAACCTGGCCGTGTAATGTTTGAATTGAACGGCGTATCGGAAGAACAGGCACGTGAGGCTCTACGCCTAGCAATGCATAAGCTCCCGATCAAGTGCAAGTTCGTTACCCGTGCAGATCAAGAAGGAGGTGACGCAAATGAAAACTAATGAATTCCGAGACATGACCAGTGATGAAGTTCTAAAAGAAATCGACGGATTCAAAACCGAACTGTTTAATTTGCGTTTCCAATTGGCAACGGGACAACTCGATAACCCGATGCGAATTCGGGAAGTCCGCAAAGGAATCGCTCGTGGCAAAACGATCCTTCGTGAGCGCGAGTTAAATATTGAACGTGCCTAAGTTGAGAAAGGAGGCTTTTTACATTGGAAAGAGCCCAGCGTAAGGTCCGAGTTGGTAAAGTAGTCAGCGATAAGATGGATAAAACCATCGTAGTAGCTGTTAATATTACTCAACGTCACCCAATTTACAAAAAAACGATTACCCGCACTCAAAAGTTTAAGGCTCATGACGAAAACAATGAGGCCCATGTCGGAGACACCGTCTCAATCATGGAAACCCGCCTTTTGAGCAAAGATAAATGTTGGCGCGTGGTTGAGATCACAGTAAAAACACTGGCACATTAAGACTTTATATATTTAGTTCGGAAGGGGGTCAATGGGAATGATCCAGGTACAAACCAGGGTTAGAGTTGGAGACAATTCAGGCGCGAGAGAGCTCATGTGTATTCGTGTGCTGGGCGGTTCTATGCGTCGGTACGCCTCGATTGGCGATATAATTGTAGCTTCTGTTAAGCAAGCAACGCCAGGGGGCGTTGTCAAAAAAGGGGAAGTTGTTAAGGCCGTTATTGTACGGACAAGAAAAGAAATTAGACGTCCGGACGGTTCTTATATACGGTTTAGCGAAAATGCGGCTGTACTCATTGAAGATGACAAAAGCCCGCGTGGCACCCGTATCTTCGGACCGGTTGCACGTGAGCTACGTGATAACTTTATGAAAATTATTTCCCTGGCACCGGAAGTTATCTAAGACCCCATGACAGTTGGAGGTGAAGAAAGTGGCTGCTACTAAGCATAAAGTACAAACAGCAAAGATACACGTTAAAAAAGGCGACTTCGTCATGGTAATCAGCGGTAAGGATGCCGGAAAAAAAGGCAAAATTATTGATGTGATTCTCAAGAAAGGTCGCGTGATCGTTGAGAAGGCTAATATGATCAAACGTCATACGAAACCTTCACAAAGCATGCCTCAAGGTGGCATTGTTTCCAAAGAAGCTGCAATGGCTAGCTCGAACGTTATGCTATATTGCCAAGAGTGTAATTCTGTGACACGTGCTAGTGTCAAACAAACGGAAAGCGGCAAAGTGCGCGTTTGTAAAAAGTGCGACGTGAATTTACCGGATAAACACTAATCGCGAAAGGAGGGACCATAGTGGCTCGTCTGAAGGATAAATACCAAAACGAAATCGCTCCTGCTTTACAGCAGAAGTTTGCTTATACGAATGTCATGCAAATTCCCAAAGTCGATAAAATTGTTATAAATATGGGTGTCGGCGAAGCAGTTCAAAACTCAAAGGCTATCGATTCAGCTGTCGCTGACATGATGAAAATCTCAGGACAGAAACCAGTCGTAACAAAAGCTAAGAAATCCATTGCGGCATTCAAACTTCGTGAAGGTATGCCAATTGGGTGCAAAGTCACCTTGCGCGGTCAACGAATGTATGAATTTATGGATCGACTCTTAAATGTTGCCTTACCACGTGTTCGTGACTTCCGTGGTATTTCAGGGAAAGCATTTGATGGACGCGGTAATTACACTTTAGGAATCAAGGAGCAACTAATCTTTCCCGAAATGGAGTATGACAAAATTGATAAACTTCGTGGAATGGATGTAGTCTTCGTAACAACGGCTAGAACGGACGAAGAAGCTCGCGAATTACTTCGCGGTTTTGGTATGCCGTACCGTGATTAGAGAAAAGGAGGTTCAAGAACGTGGCTAAGACATCAATGGTTGTCCGCCAAAATCGTGGACAGAAATTCGCAGTGCGTTCGCATAACCGTTGTAAGCTTTGTGGACGTCCCCATGCTTACATGCGAAAATTTGGAATTTGCCGGATATGCTTCCGGGATTTAGCTCATGCAGGGGAGCTTCCTGGAGTCACAAAGGCCAGTTGGTAAAACATTGTAAGGAAGGGGGACGACTTAAGTGTCAATGTCAGATCCGATTGCAGACTTTTTAACACGCATCCGCAACGCCGGAATGGTTTACCATGATAAAGTTGAGGTACCAGCATCTCGTATTAAGAAAGAGCTTGCGGAACTGCTTAAAGCAGAAGGGTACATCAAAGATGTAGAATATATTGCGGACGACAAACAAGGCATGATCCGAATGTATATGAAATACGGCCCTAACCGTGAACGCGTTATTTCCGGGTTAAAACGGATAAGCCGTCCGGGACTTCGCGTTTATGCGAAAAAGGATGAAATGCCTAAAGTTCTTGGAGGACTCGGAATCGCAGTGATTTCGACTTCTAAGGGAATTATGTCAGATAAAAAAGCCCGCAAAGAGGGCCTTGGCGGAGAAGTAATCTCCTACATTTGGTAATTTCGCGATGGAGGTGCAGTGAATGTCCAGAATTGGTAAGCGCCCCATTGGGATTCCCAGTGGAGTCGACTTCAAAATAGAAGAAAATGTAGTCACAGTGAAGGGACCAAAAGGAACCTTAACCAGAGAAATGCATGCATTAATGAACATCGTGGTCGAAGATTCACAAATCATTGTTTCTAGGCCAGACGACGAACCGTTTAGCCGATCCTTACATGGCTTGACCCGAACCCTCATCGCCAATATGGTCGAAGGGGTAACAAACGGATTTACCAAGGGATTGGATATGGTCGGTGTTGGATATCGTGCTGCGAAAAAGGGAAATAAGCTGGTCTTAACGGTCGGCAAATCTCATCCTGTAGAACTCGTTCCTTTTGAAGGAATTGACTTCGACGTTCCAGCCCCTAGTAAGATCTTAATTAAAGGGATGGATAAAGAACTCGTGGGCGCTTTTGCCGCTATTGTCCGTTCAGAGCGTAAGCCTGAACCCTACAAAGGCAAAGGGATTCGCTACGAAGGAGAAGTCGTTCGTCGTAAGGTTGGTAAAACTGGTGGCAAAAAAGGCGCTAAGAAGTAAACAAATATAGGCAAGGGCCAAATCTCTTGCTCAATCGTGAAAGGAGTGTTCGCTTTGATTAAGCGCATTGATCGCAAAGCTCTTCGAATCAAAAAGCATAAGAGCATCCGTAAAGCTATTATCGGCATTGCTGAACGACCTCGTTTAGCAGTTTTCCGGAGCTTGAATCATATTTATGCTCAAGTAATCAATGACGAGCTGGGTGTAACACTTGTAGCTGCTTCTTCCCTCGACCCAGAGTTCAAAGCAGCTAATCTGCTTGGTGGAAATACCGCTGGCGCACAAAAGGTCGGCGAATTGGTTGCGAAGAAAGCCCTTGAAAAAGGAATTACTCAAGTTGTATTCGATCGTGGAGGAAATATTTATCACGGGCGGATATCAGCATTGGCGAAATCGGCACGAGAAGCTGGGCTCAGCTTCTAAGCTAGGGTAAAGGAGGGAAAATCAAATTGGCTAAATTCGAACCTAATAAGTCCGATATGAATGAAAAGGTTGTTCATATTGCTCGAGTTGCCAAAGTTGTAAAGGGCGGACGTCGTTTCAGCTTTAGCGCACTCGTAGTGGTCGGAGACGGAAAAGGTCGTGTTGGTGCAGGACTAGGTAAAGCTGGCGAAGTGCCTGAGGCCATTCGTAAAGGCATTGAAGACGCAAAGAAAAATCTCTTCAATATACCTATGCATGGTACGACGATTACGCATCCCATCATAGGAGTTTTTGGGGCTGGACAAGTGCTTTTAAAGCCAGCTTCTAAAGGAACAGGGGTTATTGCTGGCGGCGCAGTACGTGCTGTACTCGAAGTTGCCGGAGTACATGATATTCTGACGAAGTCTTTGGGTTCGGCAAATGCGCACAACATGGTCAATGCGACTATGGTGGCGTTAAAATCGCTCAAACGTCCAGAGGAAATTGCCAAGCTCCGAGGTAAAACCGTAGCAGAAGTTCTAGGTTAAGGAGGGTCGGTCATGAAAGTAAAGGTGACACTCACAAAGAGTCCGATCGGATATTCAAAATCACAACACAAAGTGTTACAAGCACTTGGCTTAGGAAAAGTCGGATCAAGTGCAGTTCATGAAGACACCCCAGGAATTTTAGGGATGGTTCATAAATGCATGCACTTGGTTACTGTAGAGACACAAGCTCAATAGAAGGAGGTGTGGGCAAGCATGAAACTGCATGAACTTAAGCCTGCTGAAGGATCAACACATTCGCCCAAGCGTTTGGGCCGTGGAGTTGGGTCAGGACATGGTAAAACTTCCGGTAAAGGACACAAAGGGCAAAATGCACGCTCAGGCGGCGGTGTTCGACCAGGTTTTGAAGGTGGACAAAATCCACTGTTCAGAAGGATGCCAAAGCGTGGTTTTAATAATATCTCGAGAAAAAATATTGTTGCCTTAAATGTCCGTGATTTGGAGCGTTTTGACAACGGCACGGTAGTTACGATCGAAAGCCTCTTACAAAGTGGTCTCATCAAGGCCGTCAAAGACGGCGTGAAGATTCTAGCAACGGGGGAACTGACTAAATCACTGACCATTAGAATGGACAAAGTCAGCCCAGCCGCGGCCAAGAAGATCATAGCGGCGGGTGGAAAAGTCGAGGTGGAATAGGATGATTGGCGATTCCGTGAAGAATGCTTGGAATGCCGGGGATCTCAGGAGAAAGATTGGATATACCCTGATGATGTTCCTAATCTTTCGTATAGGAGCACATATTCCAACCCCTTTTATTGATCATACTATACTGGAAGGTATGCTCGGTTCAGGAGCTATGGCAAACTTTATGGATACTCTTTCTGGAGGTTCCTTTAAGAGACTGTCTGTTTTTGCTCTGAGTATCACACCTTATATTACAGCTTCCATCATTTTTCAACTTCTACAGATTGTTCTTCCCTCCCTTGAACGTTTATCCAAAGAGGGCGACTATGGACGAAAAAAGATCACACAATATACTCGGTATAGTACCGTGGCGCTAGGCTTCATTCAGGCATTTGGCTTAACCTTCGGGATTCGCGGTGCTCTATCAATCCCTAGCCCAGAGCTGTATTGGCCGATCTTTTTACTCGCTACGCTTGTCTTAACCTCAGGAACGACGTTTTTAATGTGGCTTGGAGAGGCAATCACTGAGAAGGGAATCGGAAACGGCATCTCCCTCATCATCTTTGCTGGAATTGTTTCACGTGTACCGTCAGCCATTACATCACTGTGGGAAATGTTAAGAGTCGGAGAAATCAACGCTTTGTCCATTATTGGGTTGATTCTTATTGTAGTCTTTATTACCGCAGGTGTTATCTATGTTCAGGAAGGGCAACGAAGAGTGTCGGTTCAATATGCTAAGAGGGTGGTCGGTCGACGGACTTATGGAGGACAAAGTAGCCATATCCCGTTGAAAGTCAATCAAGCGGGTGTTATCCCCGTCATTTTTGCAATTTCCTTATTGGCATTTCCGCAAACAATATCAACTTGGGTGCCAACATCAGGATTTTCCGCCTTCGTTTCCAAATGGTTTAGCATGAACGGGCAACTTACCTCGATCCCTTACCTGCTGATTTACGGTGTGCTCATTATATTCTTTACTTACTTCTACACTGCTATTACCTTCAATCCAGTGGACGTAGCAGATAACTTGAGGAAGTATGGAGGATTCATACCGGGTCTCCGACCTGGTCGTCCTACATCAGATTACTTGGCCAAGATATTGAGTCGTATTACGTTAGCCGGTGGTATATTTCTTGCTTTGATCGCAGTCCTACCGACACTAGTTATTGGACTCACTGGCCTCAAAAACATCTATTTTGGCGGAACATCCCTACTAATTGTAGTTGGGGTTGCGCTAGAGACGATGAAACAGATTGAATCCCAACTTTTGTCGAGGAACTATCAAGGCTTTATGAAATAGAGAGGAGGAAGAGACGTGAAAATTATCTTAATGGGTGGTCCAGGGGCAGGAAAAGGTACGCAAGCTAGTCCACTGATCGAACGTTTTGGTATCCCACATATTTCGACGGGGGACATGTTTAGAGCAGCTATTAAAAATGGCACAGAATTAGGACTCAAGGCTAAGTCTTTTATGGATGCTGGAGGTCTAGTTCCTGATGAAGTGACCATTGGAATTGTCGCGGAACGTTTAGCAATGCCGGATTGTACGGCTGGTTTTCTTCTTGATGGTTTCCCACGAACTCTTGCGCAAGGCGATGCATTAGGTCAGATTTTAGACCGCCTTGGCATGAAGCTTGATGGTGTGATCAACATAGAAGTTGAGGAAGAGGTTTTAATACCTCGCCTAACCGGACGTAGGGTCTGCCGTAAGTGCGGAGCATCTTATCACATGATCTTTAACAAACCTGAAAAAGAAGGTGTTTGTGGTCAGTGTGGAGGAGAGCTATATCAACGTTCTGATGACACCATAGAAACTGCTAAGAACCGCTTAAATGTGTATAATCAGCAAACGGAACCTTTGATTGCTTTCTACGAGAAACAAGGATTAATCAAGCGCATTAATGGGGATCAAACCATTGATCTGGTTCTTGCGGATATTCTGAAAGCCTTGGATTAATCAACATGATTGAGCTGAAAAATGCGGAACAATTCGACCGGATGCGTAAAGCAGGAAGAATCGTGGGAGAAACACTTGCGCTGATGCGCGAACTTGCAAAACCCGGGATTTCGACGATCGAATTGGATCGCAAGGCTGAGGAATATATTCGAGCGCAGGGTGCTATACCGGCGTTTAAGGGATACAGTGGTTTCCCGGCAACGCTATGTACCTCTGTAAACGAACAAGTAGTCCATGGAATACCAGGTTTAAGGAATTTAGAATCTGGGGATATTATTAGTATTGATTGCGGTGCGGTCATTGATGGGTATTTCGGAGATGCAGCTGTAACTTTACCTATTGGAGAAGTTAGTGAAGATCTCCAGAAACTCCTAAGGGTGACTGAAGAGTCTCTAATGCTGGGTATTGCACAGGCGAAGTTAGGGAATCGCCTTTACGACGTATCTCATGCGGTGCAAACGCACGTGGAATCAAATGGATTTTCCGTCGTGCGTGACTATGTTGGGCACGGGATTGGAAGAGCCATGCATGAGGATCCCCAGATCCCTAATTTTGGCAAGTCCGGTCGGGGACCACGACTCGAGGTAGGTATGGCCTTGGCTATTGAGCCCATGGTAAACATGGGTACGTATGAAGTGCAGACGCTAAAGGATCACTGGACTGTGGTGACGAAAGACAGCCGACCATCGGCCCATTTCGAGCATACAGTTGCGATTACGGAAAATGGCCCAGAAATTCTAACTCGATGTTAGGTTCTTAGGCAGTTGAATTGTCAGAGGAGGGGTGAATAACCATGTCAAAAGAAGATGTTATTGAAGTTGAAGGTAAGGTCTTGGAACCACTGCCAAATGCAATGTTCCAAGTTGAGTTAGCCAATGGGCACAAGGTTCTGGCACATGTTTCGGGGAAGATTCGCATGAATTTTATCCGAATTCTTCCGGGAGATCGGGTCACAGTGGAGCTTTCTCCATATGATTTGTCCAGGGGACGAATCACATACAGGTTTAAGTAAGCAAAGGGAGGGATTACGGTGAAAGTAAAGCCTTCTGTCAAAAAGATCTGTGAAAAATGTAAAATTATTCGTCGCCATGGTAAAGTCATGGTCATTTGTGAAAATCCGAAACACAAGCAACGACAAGGCTAGAAGTTTCGGTTGCGCGGCTGATTGAAG
>DASRMG010000277.1:0-17259 GCA_035648035.1 Desulfosporosinus sp.
TCATAAGGCAACCCTTCGCTGTATATGTGTGTTAAGTCTTTTACTTGTATTGACATATAAAATCTACCATTTCCTCTGCTGTAATAATTTCTGGCGGCACATCAAAGCCCTCATTCCTTAGTCTTTCCGCAAGCTCTACGGGGAGGGGAACATCAAGACTCAGTTTTCTTATTTCATCTGCTCTAGCAAAAACCTGCTTTGGCTGACCGTCCATTACAATTTGTCCCTTGTCCATAATAATTACCCGGCCTGCCCTTGCAGCTTCATCCATAAAGTGGGTGATAAGCAGGATTGTAATTCCTTCTTTATGTAATTTTCTTATAATTGTCATTACTTCTTCTCTACCCTTAGGGTCCAGCATCGCAGTAGGCTCGTCCAAAATAATACACTTCGGTTTCATTGCTATGACACCAGCAATAGCGATTCTCTGTTTCTGTCCGCCGGATAATAAATGAGGTGCTTTCATTCTTTCCTCATACATTCCAACAGCTTTTAGAGACTCATCTACTCTTATTCTTATTTCCTTTGGCTCCACTGCTAAATTTTCCGGTCCAAAGGCCACATCATCCTCGACAATAGAAGAAACCAGCTGATTATCAGGATTTTGGAATACCATTCCAGCTGTTTGTCTGATTTTCCAGAGAGCAGACTCATCTTTTGTATTAAAACCATCTACATTTACTTCCCCGGATGTTGGAAGCAGTAATGCATTGATATTTTTAGCCAATGTGGATTTTCCCGATCCGTTTCTCCCAATAATAGAAACAAAGCTGCCTCTTTCAATATTCAGACTTACCTGATCGACCGCTCTGATCACTTCCTGGTCTTCATCTCTCTTATATTCAAATATTAAGTTGTCGATTTTAATTATATTATCCATAAACTTCATTATACCTTAATTCAATTATTCAAACAAGCCCAATATATGCAGCAATCGCGTCAAGTTAGAATGGGAAAAACAAAGTTGAAGATTTCCCATTGTTATCCTATCAAAATTCATGTAGCAATATTATTGATGAATCCATATGCATAATAAATAAAAAAATTATTATAATTTACTTTACTTACTGTCGAAGATATGCTAAACTAAAAAAAAAAACTTTTACTATTATAATTAACATTTGTGGAGAAGAAAATGAAAAATCAACTTTTTACAGCATTATATTATTATTTTACTTTTATTAGCTTTTATAATAGAGGTTTTTTAGATTTTGCTGTAAATAGAACGCCGATAAAATGCTTTAGTTAACAAATAACTAATTTAGGCCTCGCAGCAAAAGTTGCGGGGCCTTTTTTTATACTTTCACTTATTTATATAATTAATATGCTAACATTTTCAACTAATATGAAGAATGTAGCTTAAAAGCATGGAGGAATATTATGCGAATACTAATTATTAACGGTCCTAACATAAATATGATAGGCATTCGAGAAAAAAGTATTTACGGAAGTCAAACATATGAAAATCTTATTAATTACATCCAAGATATATGCACTCAAAATGAAATAGATGTAGAATTTTTTCAGTCAAATCATGAGGGAGAAATCATCGATGCAATACAGGCTGCATATGGAGTGATGGACGGAATTGTAATCAACCCTGCGGGATATACACATACTAGTATTGCTATTTTGGATGCTCTTAAAGCAGTATTCTTACCTGCGGTCGAGGTTCATTTATCAAATATTTACGCCAGGGATGAATTCCGTCACATATCATATGTTTCAAAGATTTGCATTAAGTCTTTCAATGGATTGGGCTTCGAAGGATATAAAAAGGCGGTTTTGCTACTGAAGGCTCTCGATTGATAACAGTACATCTCAAAAACCAAATATGCGGGCGGGGTTATGGTACAGCATATCGGATCTCATCTCTTCGTCAGGGAAGATGCTCTTAAAAATACTTAGAAGTATCCCGTAGTCAACCCTTTCCTTTGCTCGAATAAAAGGCCAGTCGGAGCCCCATATACATTTGTGTGAGCCAAAGGCCTCTGCCAAAGCTCTGACGTACGGCCAAGTATCTCTGTAAGGGGCAGCTTCGAGAGAAAACTTCATATAACCAGACAGTTTTATGTATGCATTCTCTCTTTTCCCTAAAACCAGCAGTTTTTTGAATGCAGGCTGGTCAAAAGTTCCAGTGATATCGGGTCTTCCACAGTGATCGATTAAAATCTTAACATGAGTGTCCTCAAAAGTATGTACAATCTCGAGCAGGTCCTGTCGTTCATATTGAATCTGAAGGAACATATCAAGACTTTCTATTTTTTTAACCAGGTCGCCTGCCTCTTTATAATATTCTGCACCAAGGGCTGTAGTGTTGAAAGCTATGCCTACAATTCCAGATTCTTTTAGAGCCTCAAGCTCCTCTGTAGAAGCGTTCATCCCCACCACCGCAATACCTTTAAACCTACCCTCGCTTGTTTTTATAGCATCCAGCATACAACTGTTGTTTAGTCCATAGCCTGAATTGGGTTCCACTAGCAGGGCGTGCTTCACCCCGTAGACATCCATTACCTGGCGGAACTGTGATACTGTACCGATTTCATGGCCACGCGGCTCGTACGGCACCCCTTCGGTGTACGGAAATCTCACCGGGTCAAACAGATGACAGTGACAATCTATTTTAGGTTGTTCGAATATATTCATAATTCTTCCTTTTCTTATCTTTTGTATTAAAAGGCATTGCCAGTTAGTTATGTTCAAAGAGGCCGCCTAATTGAAGGAGACCTCTTTGTTAAGAAGGAGAAGGCAACATGAAAAAACTTAGTTATAATTGTTGCCGTTTGTGTGCTTATTTAGAAGCCTCAAGGCTATTAAGTAAAGCATCTACGATGTCATCGCCAAGGTCGGTACGGACTAGTGTATAAACACTCTGACTTTTAGCAATCATTTCATCATAGAAAGCTGGTTCAAACTCAAGACTTTCCATGCCCTTGTCAATAAGGATCTGCTTGTTTTTGGAATTGATTTCCGCCATCTGAGGAGCAATAACACCAGTTGCTACTGCTACAGCCTTTTTGATTGCATCCTGATATAGAGGATCAAGACTGTCAAACTTACTCTTATTGATGAGGAACTGATTCATATAGAGGATGTGGTTAGTATTCACCAAATACTTCTGTACTTCAAAGAAGTTGGAACTTACGTTAGTATCGTTGGCATTTTCCTGAGCATCAACAACGCCCTGCTGTAAACTCATATAAAGCTCGGTGAATGCTAAAGGCGTTGGGTTAGCTCCTAGAGCCTTCCAAAATGCCAAATGGTACTTGGAGTCCATAGTACGTATCTTTACGCCATTAAAGTCATCAATGGTTTCGATTTTAACATTTGATGTCATTTCACGGAAGGTGGCGCCTTGAAGGAAACCTAAGCATGTCATACCAGCTTCGCCATAGGCTTTATTGATGGCAACGGTGAATTCCGAGTCATTAAGAGCTTTATCAATGGTAGCAGCATCATATTTTGCAAATACAAGAGGTAAATCGAATACCCCTACTTGCGGTACAAAAGAAGTAGTCTGTGCTGGCTGACATGAAACGATGTCAATGTCACCACCCAGCATCTGAGTCTGAGTTTCACTGTCAACTCCAAGTTGGCTGTTAGGGAAGTAGTCAACAGTAATTTTGCCGCCAGTGATATCTTCAACAGCTTTGTTAAATTCTACGCCCCATAAATCTCCAGCGGCGCCTAATGCGGCTCCATTTGCATACTTAAGTACAATTGGATCAAGATTTGCGTAGTCACCATTACCTGTGCCTTCAGTAGCAGGTGCTTTTGTATTCCCTCCACAGGCAGCGAGTGCAAAGACCATTACGAAGATGAGCATAAATAATAAATACTTTTTCATTTTCATTGAAATTCCTCCTTTTTACTACGTTTAAATAAAAAATAATTTATCTCTTCAGACATTATAGAAATGCCAGACTGAGCCAAGGGATATAAGTTATTCCAATCAGTGCAATAGCGAATACTGCTATGAATGGCAGTGCTTGCCTTGCCACAACCATCGGCTCTATGTTTGCAAGGGTTCCAGCTACGAAAAGGTTAAGTCCAAATGGAGGAGTAGCTAAACCGATGGCAAGGCATACCACCATGATTACACCAAAATGAACAGGATTAATACCTAATGCAATTACTATTGGTAGAAAAATTGGAGCCAATATAACTATAGCCGGTCCTGTATCCATTACCATACCCATTAATAGAAAGATAACTACGATAATGCCAAGTACGGCGGCTGACGAACTGAAATTGCCAAGAACGAATTCAGAAATTATGGCTGGTGCTTTCACCATAGCCAACACTCGCCCGAAGGCAATAGCAAAGGCTAATACAAAGACCAGTGGTGCATAGGTTTTCACCGCATTCCTGAAAAAAGGAATGACTTCTTTTAATCTTATTGTTTTATAGACATATACTGAGATTATCAGCGAGTAAAATACTGAAATACAGGCCGCTTCAGTAGGAGTAACAATTCCTCCGTAGATGCCGCCAAGAACAATGATAGGTGAGAGCAAAGCCCAAAAACTGTCACGGAATAGCTTAAAAAATCCGTTGGCCCTCACTTCGTTTATCTTTATACGTACCAACTCTTTATCCTCTCCATGCTTGTGGCAATAATAAACTGCATACCCCATAAGGCACAAACCTATGAATATGCCGGGCAAAATGCCGCCTAGGAAAAGGGCGCCGGTAGAAACACCTGTTGCGAGCGAATATAAAACAAAAGGAATTGATGGTGGAATAATTACCCCCAAACCTCCTGCAGTGGCAATCATACCGGCAGCAAATCTTTTATCATAGCCCAAATCTACAAGATAAGGAATGGCCATGGCGCCAACCGCAGCGGTTGTTGCTGGTCCGGATCCTGAAATTGCTCCATAGAATAAGCAGGTGAGAATTACTGCGCAGGGCATTCCTCCAGTAAAACCTCCCACAATATATGCAAAGACATTGAATAGGCGCCTTGAAATACCACCTTCTGCCATAATAACACCGGCTAGTATGAACAGCGGGACAGCAATAATTGGAGTAGTGTCCGAGCCGGAAAAACTATTTGTGATAAGTTGATTGATGGAGCTGGCAGAGCTTGACCCTACCATCAACGGAGCTAGGGAACCCAACACCATACTCATTCCGATAGGAAGGGCAAATATAAGAGCAACTGCAAAAACAATGAATATCAATGCTGCCATTATTTAACACCTCTATTCACCAGGGACAATTCGTCCTGCGCTTCTTTTAGAGTGGCTTCTAGTGTACTTATCTGCCTCTCTTTAAAATGACGAATTCCATGTACAATCACCTGTACTATTCGAATAGTGGCTAGAAAAAATCCGCTTACTGTAGAGCAATACATAATCCACATAGGTAATTGCATAGCAGGTGAAGTCTGACCGGTTAGCTCAATATTTTTTGTAACCTCTACTGAGTGAATAAAGAAAATCACAAAAATCACCAGCATAATCAGGTCGGTAACAATCTTTATTGAGTTACGGGCCTTAATGGGCAGCATATCCATAACCAAGCTTACTCGCAGCATACTGCCTTTTTTCAAAGTAAAACCTAAAGACAGGAATACCGTCCAAATGTAACAATAGCGAGCGAATTCCTCAGGCCAACTCATAGAGTCATTGAATACGTATCTAGTTATTATTTGTGCCATCATGACGCAACTGATGATTATTAAAAGCACTACTAAGATGGTTTCTTCTAAGTATTCATCAAGCCATTTGATTACCCGCATTTTTCCACCACCTTGTCATCATTGGTCAAAATAATCTTAATATCCTCGCTTTTTCCCTGAGCAATCAACTCAAAATGCTTAGCTCCTTCGCTCATTGGGTATATTCCTGTGATTAATGAAGCAACATCCATCTTCCCTGAGGCTATAAGCTCGATTCCTTCTTCCATTTCGGTAGTATACATATATGTACATTGGAATTTAATCTCTTTACAGACTGCATGTTTGTAGTCAAACTCAAACACTGGAACAGCAAGACCTATCCAGACCACAGTGCCACCGCAACGCACGATTTCTACGCCTCCATTAATGGTTTGTGGTGCGCCCACTGCGTCGAACACGATGTCCACACCGCCGTCATTGGTCAGTTCATTGATTTTCTTATACAAGTCTTCTGTCTTGGAATTGATTACATGGGTAGCGCCGCACTTCTTTGCCATATCCAGTCGAGAATCTACAACGTCAATCGCTATAATCCGAGCAGCATCCCGTGCGCGTAGGCACTGCATGGTTAACAAACCAATAGGGCCTGAACCAAATACCGCAATGGTCTTCCCTGAAACTTCTTTGACATGTTTCGTTGCACGCAGAGATATGGAAAGTGGCTCTGCTAGTGCAGCTTCATTGAATGTAACATGATCTGGAAGCGGTATAATTTTTTTTGCAGGCGCAATCACATAATCCGCCATGGCTCCTTGATACGTGCCATATTTCGGCATAGTAGTACCGATGATAGCACGGTTGACACAGACATTTTCACGCCCGTCATTGCAATCACTACAATTTCCGCAAAATAAATTTGTGACCGCACCTACGCGCTGACCCACCGACAAACCGCTTACGCCTTCTCCCAGCTTATCAATTACGCCAGAAAATTCGTGACCCATTATTAGTCCAGGTGTCCTCATGGTGGAGCCACCCTTATACCCACCGGAATCCGAACCACATATAGAAACAGCCTTAACATGAATGCGGACCTCACCCGCCTTGGGTTCTGGTGTTTCAACTTCCAAATACTGCATATCTCGAGGAGCAACAAATACTAATGCTTTCATTGGCTTTCTCCTTAATTTATCACTAAAACTTTAACTTCGTTGTTGGGTTTTGTTAACATTTCAAACAAATCCGCACTTTCTGAAAGGGGAATTGCCTTTGTGATGATATCGTCTACAAACACTTTCTTTTCAGCCACAAATTTCATCGCCTCTTTTTGTTCAAAAGTAAACATGTAACTTCCTATGATTGAAATACCTCTGGCAACAATCTGCATTGGGTCTATTTCCACATGGTAGTGCGCCAGCGCCACCATTATGATATTACCACCGTTTCTCACTATTTTAAAGGATTCCGGTATATCTGTGGGTGTTCCTGCACAAATAATTACACGGTCGACTCCAATTCCATCTGTAAGCCTCTTTACAGTCTCAATGAGGGAAGAATTTTTTACATTAACTACCTCATCTGCTCCATATTTTTTTGCAAATTCCAGACGTACGTCGACGACATCAGAAACAATTACTGTTTCAGCACCCATGGCCTTTAAAAATTTCACTGTCATAAGACCCACGGGGCCTGCACCCATCACTACCACTCTCTCACCCTGGCCAAAACTCCCTGCCCGAGCAGCATTATAACAAACGGCTAAAGGCTCTAATAGTGCGCCTTGTTCCAGTGTCAGTGCATCATCTAAAGGAATAATTGCTCCTTCCCGAATGGTGAAATACTCCTGCAGGGCACCGTCAGTGCGCTTTCCACCGATGGATGTCCCAAAGGAATTACGATTAGAACAAAGATTTATAAGTCCTTTCTTACAATACCAGCATTCACCACAATAGAGTATTGGATTAGCGGTAACTCGTTGTCCGAGTTGATACTTCGTTGCTCCTTCACCGCAAGCAGCTATTTCCCCTGAAAATTCATGTCCCAACACTATAGGCGGCTGCCAACGTTCACTAATCTCAGGAAGACGGTATGCTCCTAGATCAGAACCACATATAGCGCAACATCGCATCTTAACCAGCACTTCTCCTGCCTTAGGAACAGGTATAGGGCGCGTTTCCAAACGCATGTCCCCGGGTCCGTAATAGACTAATGCTTTCATACTTGGCATGATAAAGCCTCCTTTTTATGTGGGCCAGCCTAGAGTATATATATGTTTGCCTCCTGCAAGGGGGCCTTTAAGTAATTTTTCTATTTCCTCCGGATCTCTTTGGCTCATTAGTTCAGCAGCGGGAAGTTTTCCAACCGGGTAGGCTTCTAGAATATCCTGCTGGAGCTTCACGAGATAATCGCAAACTTTTTCAATTGATGGAATGGCTTTTTTAGGATCAGCGTCCTTGGCATGACCAAGCACGCCTTCTGGAAAGGTTACACACTCAATACCACAGTTTCCTACCTGGCAGTGACCCGGAATAGGATATCCATAAATATCGCCTCCACGGTCTACATGTCCCATAGGCAGAAATCCTTTTACATCAGTGTTTTGCGCATACTCCTGTTTGCAAAGCTCTGGAAAAAGAGCCAGGGATATAGATTGTTCCGCCTCACAGGCATGTTGAAAAGGTCTATCATAAGGACCGCCATGGGCTTTATCCATAAGTGTAGTACCCATAACCCGCGGAACATCCACAAAATAAAGCATAGCAGGTACCTGATACTTTTTACCCCACTCCTGCAACGCTACAGGAAGTGAGTATTCCTGTCCATGTAGGCTTATGAATATCTGTTTCCTGAAGCCCGTATTCCAAAATCCAGTAATGATAGCTCGTAAATAATCAATGAATACGCTGTCCGGTACTGGAATAGTGCAAGGCTGACCTATGTGGTGAAAAGGATGTGATCCATACCATACGGGTTCTGCTACAGTACAACCAGTCTTTTCAGCAACCATTTCAGCAATACGAGTTACAGCGAATGTATCTTCACCTATTGGACCTGCTGCCCCATGGTTTTCCGTAGAGCCCACTGGGATTAATATGACGTCGTTCTCTTTGAGACGCTCATCAACGTCACGGCTTGTCATGGTCTGAAAATAGACTTTCTTAGCGGATTCCATATTGCCGCCCTTAGGTGGAATTGTCCAATTTGACATTTAGTTACCTCCATATTCTGCCATTACTTTCGATGGCTTTCAAGCTGTGGTGTATAGATCCAAACAAATTTTAAAATCTCGTCACCAGTGTTAACGATTGAATGCATAGCGCCGGGTGGATTGTAGACGCATATACCAGGATATAGTTCAATGATTTCATCTTCAGTAATGAATTGGCCTTTACCCTGAATAAAATACATTACCTCTTCTTCTTTTTCATGCTTATGCGGAGGTACCTGACCTCCCACGTGAGTCTCATTTACACCCATGGCTATGTTTTGTGAATCACAAGTCTTTTCAGAAACCAAGATCCAACTGGTCCGGGGAGGTTCACGATATATACCCTCCACATTTGCAATGTCCATCCATTTAAGTCCTGCCATTTTTTGTCCTCCTAATCTTTCAGTTCATATTAAATATTTTATATTCTTATTCATTACTCATTATTTAAACAAGTACTTGGGAGCTTTAAAAGACATCTAAGCGCACAGGGATATCCCAAATACCCTGCATTTCCTCTTCGGAAATGTCGAAAACAGTGTTATTGGGTGGTAATGGCTCCTCTCGCATAAACTCTGGCATTGGGCGGTACTTTTCACTAACCCCAGCCTTTTCATTAAAAGCCCTCTCAAGTTCCACAACATGAGCCCCAAGCATGCGCACATCTGCAAAAGTCAGTTCCCAGCCAAACTTCGCATAGAACAAGTTTGTAAGCAGATCAGGAAAAGCTACAAAAGCTGGTCTGGTAAACAGACAAACACCCATGGTGTCGAGAATGGCAGCGCGAACCTGGAGCTGCCGAGCGTTGGCTACATGTTTTGCAATGCTCAGAGGATCCACATTTTTTACAGTCTCAAAGGTGTTTCCTGCCGTATGATCAGCTCCCATCGTAGAAGTAACATACGTTACTCCGTTGCCCTTCAAGGAACGAGGGTCGTAGGCAGGCATTGCCTGGCCTTTTGCCGTAGGGACACGACGGTTGCCAAAGGCCTGACCAGTAAAAGTAGCACCCTGGCCTAATATTCGGCCTAAATCAGTACCCTGACCTATTTGCCTTATCATGTCTTTTGCGGCTTCTGCGTCGCCGAATTCCCTGACGCCAGCCTCCATTGCAATACCCAGTGCTGCGCCAATTTCAATGGTGTCAACACCAACCTCATTGCACAAGTGATTCAGTTCGCCTACATCGTCAAGGTTAGGCAAATCCAAATTGCTTCCTAACAAAGCGATGCTTTCATATTGAATGGAGCCGACAATCTTATTCCCATTTTCATATGGAAAAACGTTGGAACATTGTATTGTGCAGCCTTGTACGCATGGTGTTCCGCTTCTACCACAGCCTCCGCGTTTCTTTACTAATTCGTGAAACTTCGGACCCGTCCATTCCTTAGCGGGCATATAAGAACCGACAGAGAAATTCCTCGTTGGAAGTATTCCAATATTATTGGCCATATCTAGAATATCTAGTGTTCCATATAACTTGCGGTTCTTGCTCTTGGGATCCTCCAATAATGCTTTTGTAATGCCCCTTGACGTTTCTTTCAAGAGTTCGGAGTCGAAAAATTTCGATTTTACGTGCTTATCATCATCAACCACTATTGCTTTGATCCCTTTTGACCCCATCAGTGCACCGAGTCCGCCTCTGGCAGCATAGCGAATCTGAATTCCCTCATCATCCACTGACGCCACCCCTGCAGCGTACATCTTCATTTCACCAGCTGGACCAATACAAATCAGTCCTTTTTTTTCTCCAAAACTTTTGCGTAGAATACTAAATGTTTCGCTTACATATTTATGCTTAAGCTCTGACATGGAAATGAGTTCCATTCTATCTCCCGATAAATACAGTACTCGAGTCATCTCAGTTCCCGAGTCGGGCAGGTCCTCTATTATTATGCTCTTAATGCCCAGCCCCGTGATGCGTTTGCCGGCATACCCTCCAGAATTACTCTCTTTTACACCACCAGTTAGCGGACTTTTACCACCGATACTTATTTGTCCCGTAGTGGAAACTCCCGTATCGGCAAACAGTCCCATAGAAATGATGAGTTTGTTATGTCTACCCAGGGGCTCACAAGTTGGAGGTACTTCATTTGTCAGTATGTGGGCAATATAATGCCTGCCACCGATGCGTAATTCCTCTGGAGTGGCTATTTGTTCTTTAATTTCTCCTGTCCGTGAATTTACTCTTATGATGCGATCCATCTGTCTCCTCCTATTGATTAACTTCTGATAGCCTAGATGTCAGACCTAATTTTTCCATCAGTCCGTTCAAGGCGGTCACTGCATTACCATCCAATAAGACTCCTGATTCTTTGCTCACTTGTTCACGTGCAAGCTCAATCTCACCAGGCATGTAAATTTCATTGAAGCCCTTTGCTTTTTTCAAAGCTTTCACTGATTCTATATAGTCGTTCATCTGTATTTGGAACTGTTCGAGAGGTAAGAATCTTGCGACATCCATCACTATCAGTGACGCACCCACTCCCGTCTTGCCTTCAGGCGCATGAAAACTCTTCAAATTTGGTGCGTATGCTGCACCAGACAACATTCCACTCATTATATCAATCGTCAGCCCAATTGCCGATCCCTTGGGACCACCCATAGGCAACAATGCTCCATCCAGAGCAGCGTTTGGGTCGGTTGTGAAATTGCCATCTGCGTCAGTAGCCCAGTTGTCAGGGATTGTTTCGCCGTTTCTAGCTGCTTTTCTGATTTTCCCGCGTGCTACAACCGATGAAGCCATATCGGCAGAGAACACCTTTCCCTGTCCCGTGTGTATAGAAATTGCAAAGGGATTTGTTCCAAGAAAGGCTTCTGCTGCTCCCCATGGAGCCATGGCCGCAGCAGCATTACAGCTCATTATTGCGATCATGCCTTCACTAGCTGCTCGCTCAGTATAAAGTGCTAATACTCCTATATTGTTTGTGTTCTTAATTGTAACGAATGCAACACCATATTGCTTTGCCTTACTGATGCCAGTCTCGACAGCTAACATACCGGCAACGGCACCTAGTCCGTCACCTCCATCGATGATAGCCGTGGCTCCATCGTCTTTTTCAATGATAGCGTTAGTGGGCAATGAAAGTTGCCCAACTTGAGCACGCTGATAGATAGGCGATAGTAGATATGTGCCATGGGTCGTAATACCGCGAGCGTCTGACTGTACCATACAGTTTGCAATTAGTTCTGCATTGGCTTGGTTTTCACCACAACCAATAAGAATATCAACAGCGCAGGCCTTAAGTTTTTCTATATTAATCTGCATCACTTATTCCTCCACTAATCCTGCAGCCTCAAATTTGGGGCCTAATTTATTATACTCAACGCTTGATATACCTGTGATCAATATCTTCTCCTTTGTCACTTCTGCAGCTACTCGGGCATTGGCCTTTTCGAGAATCTCAGCGCATCTTTCACGAGGTACGACGACAAGTCCATCGTCGTCTCCAAGAATCAAATCTCCAGGTTCAATGCGTTGGCCACCAAAAAAGATTGGATAATTAATGAGCCCCAGAGTACCTTTCCCTGTTCCACGAATGCAAAATCCAGTGGAGAAAATCGGGAATCCGAGTTCTATGATCTCTTTACTATCTCGTATGCAACCTTCTATGCACAAACCGCCAAGTTTACGCGAAGAAGCACTTACAGTCATGAGATCGCCCCAGTATCCATACTCCTCTGCACCTGCAACAGTGGCAACTATAACATCACCGGGTTGAGCTCTCTCCAAAGCCTTGTGCAACATCATATTGTCACCCGCAGGGCATTCAACTGTAAAAGCGGGCCCACAAATTTTCAAGCCTGTTGCGATGGGCTTTATCCGATAGGAAATATACCCTCCCCTACCGGAAGCCTCATGCACCGTCGCACTTGCATGTGCGCGGAAGGCTTCAACAATATCCTGACTAGGACGTTCAAATTTATTTCTTACATGTGCAAATTCATTCATAATATTAGACCTCCTGAAGGTAAATGTGTGATTTAAAGGTAAATGTGTGATTTTTATTTAACCGCCCATCGATACAATAAAGATAAGTATTTCATCACAATCGCTGATGCTTTCCTCCTGGGAAAGCACACGACTTCCCTTAACGGCAATTAGATTTTTTTCATACTCTACCGGCAATGCAAGATATTTACCGATTTTTGATACGGGAATAGGATGCTCCAGATGTAATTCACAAGAATAAGGAGCCAATAACCCAGAGCCAATAAAAGTGGTCATACAGTCTCCTTTCCTCAAAGGCAACCTACTGATGTTGAACTGATATATCACCTATTTGCTTTTATATTACCACTTTCTCATATAATGTCAAGATATCTAAACCATAAACCGCAGAATATTCAGAAAAAACTATCCACACTTCTGCAGCAACCTTCAAACACCACATTTTTGCAGTGTTGCCCTACAATAAGATAATGCCAGGCTTCATTTTTATTTTAATAATAGTGCTAGCATCAATGGCCATCAATGATACGATGAAGCAGTTTATTAATTTGGAAGCCTTATGGAAATATTTATTAAGTAGCAATATAGCAAAAACTTGAAATGAGGGAAAAAGTTTATAGATAAAGTTTTTAAATTTATCAGAATTGAGTCTTCCCGGTTGTCGTATTTATTACATTCGTAATAGTGTTATCGCAGTACTCTTCCGCTACCATCTCCACCCATAAGCTTCTCTACATCATCCACGCTGACGCGATTAAAATCACCAATTATAGAGTGCTTAAGGCAGCTGGCGGCCACCGCGAATTCCAGCGCACTTTGCTTATCATCATAATGATTAAGGCCATATATAAGGCCTCCGGCAAATGAATCACCGCCTCCAACACGGTCTACGATATCATTAATCTCATAATGTTTGCTTACATAAAAGTTTTCACGGTCGTTAAGGCAAGCCGCCCAGCCGTTGCTGTCCGCGCTATTGCTTTCACGCAGCGTTATTGCTATCATCTTCATATTGGGAAACTTTGCAAGCACCGCTTTGGAAAGCATCTTGTAGTTGTTCCTGTCAAGTTCACTGCCTTCCACATTAAAGTCAACTGTAATGCCTAGGGCTTTTTGGCAATCCTCCTCGTTGGCGATGCCAACGTCCACATATTTCGTAAGCTCGCTCATTACCTCCGGCGCCTTCTTCCCATACTTCCAAAGGTTCTTGCGGAAGTTCAGGTCGCAGGATACCGTAATACCCTTGGCCCTCGCCACTTTTACACTTTCCAACGAAAGCGTCATGGCGCTCTCTGAGATCGCTGGTGTTATACCAGTAATGTGAAACCACTGGACATTCTCCAATATTTTGTTCCAATCCACATCGCCAGGGTTTACCAAAGCAATCGCGGAATATGCCCTGTCGTATACCACTTTACTAGGCAACTGGTTCGCGCCTCCTTCCAAAAAATATATTCCCATACGACCTTCACCGCGCTGAATCTTCTGGGTTTGAACACCGAAACGGCGTAATTCTTTAATACACTCATCTCCCAGTATGTTTTTGGGAAGTACAGTCATATACTCAACATCAATACCATAGTTAGCTAAACTTACAGCTACATTCGCCTCGCCGCCTCCAAAGGTTGCCTCGAGCATAGAGTTTTGGAAAAAGCGTTCATTTCCGGGCGCTTTCAAACGCAGCATTATTTCACCAAATGTCAATACCTTCATTATTTATTTCCTCCTATTTTTGCAATAGATGTATTGTAAAATCACCGATTTGATCATTGAGATATACAGCTATCATCTCATCTCCCTTATATTTAGCAGTATCCATGTCCACTTCAATGCCAAGTTTTGCAAGATGCATCAGTGCTCGTGGAATGCTGTTAGTGCGTATTGCAAAGTGGGAGCTTGAGTCGGAATTAATTGCAATGCCAAACGCATTATTAATTTTTTGTGCCACAGCCAAAGACTCCTTGAAATTATTGGTGTTTATGCCCACGTGCACCAGCTCAAATCCCAATAATAATTGCCTTGCTTCGTTGCATAATGCGGTAATTTTATCGAAATTGCCGGCGTTGATGTCGGCCTTGTCGCACAACCAGCTTCCACCTACTGCATGTATAAAGGAAGCGGCAGAATACTCACCCACATTTTGTCCGTTAACTCCACCTGTTGGAATAAACTTGACATTACCAAACGGACCTGCGAGCGCCTTCATAGCGGGTAGTCCTCCATATATGTTGGCAGGAAAAAACTTCAAAACCTTCAATCCTAAAGACATAGCTTCTGTAATCTCGGTAGGAGTGACACAACCAGGAGTAACTGCCACATTATTATCTGCA
Source organism: Desulfosporosinus sp. (assembly GCA_035648035.1). Lineage (GTDB taxonomy): Bacteria > Bacillota > Desulfitobacteriia > Desulfitobacteriales > Desulfitobacteriaceae > Desulfosporosinus. The sequence continues at coordinate 15,117 of DASRMG010000277.1, forward strand.
CACCACATTACAAGTTCTCGATTAAATCCCGGAGACACGATGAATTTTGCACCGGCCTCAACGCACTTCTTCCCTTGCTCTAATGTGAGAACTGTGCCCGCACCTACCAGCATATCTTGACAATTTTCGGCTACAGTCCTGATTGAATCAAGTCCAGCCTTTGTTCTGAGTGTAATTTCCATCACGTTAACACCGCCAGCAAGCATTGCTTTTGCAGTTGGAAGTGCATTCTTTACATCTTCAATCACTACTACGGGTACTATGCCCATGTTACCGATTATTTCCAATACATTCATTATTTAATTCTCCTTTTTAATTAATAAAGCAATAGTGCGATACCGCTCTCATCACTAATTACATGTAAAGACGAAAGGACATCAGCTGGTAACGGTATGCCATTATTTTCGGCATTAACATGCTTACCCCATTCGATTTCACCTGGTGTGTATATCCGCTCAGAACCTTTTGCTTTGGGTGCACTACGCAGTTTCTCTGACATAGACTCAACACGATCCTCCAGTTTATATTCTCCATTAAACATTCCAGCATTGATTGCTAAGAAGGAATGACACACATTGTTGGGTTTTTCTGGCTCAAAGCACCAACTCACTATATCATCCATCATGCTCATGCCGCCATTACATAACGCACCGGTAAGTACATCTACCATTATCGCTAAGCCATAACCTTTGTGTGCTGCCATTGGCTGCATTGCACCCTCATTGGGGTAGCCGCTGGGGTCTGTTGTCGGAAGTCCATCCTTATCCACAAGCCATGTATTTGGTATTTTTATGCCATCTTTTTTCGCCTGAATCACTTTTAGTGACGCTACATTGCTCATGGCTATATCAAGAAATAAAGAAGGCACACTTGTTGCAGGAGCCGCATATGCAAAGGGATTATTTCCTAAAAGCATCCCGCGTGCGCCAGGTGCAGTCATGTTAGGATCCACATTACTCATGGAAAGTCCAATCATACCGCGTTTTGCTGCCATATTTGCATAATAACCCGCGGCTCCGAAATGACAACTGTTTTTTACTGTTACGATAGCGACACCTGTTTGCAGTGCTTTTTTACAGGCAAGTTCCATAGCCATACAGGAAGATACCATGCCCATTGCTTCATGAGCGTCGATAACTGCGAATGAGGGACCATCCTTAACAATTTCAGGGTCCGCTGTGAAACTCACGCCGCCAACACGAGATTTTTTGATGTAATTATGCAGGTTCTTTGTACCATGTGAATGTGTACCGTATGCATCGGTTTCTGTGAGCACATCGGCGCATACAGTTGCATGCGCTTCGTTCATACCTTCTTTGATTAACGCTGCTTTACAAAATTGCTTCAAATCTTCAATTCTGATATTTGCCATTGATAAATTACCTCCTCAAATATTTATTTAATAATTTTGATAATTAACAGTATAGAAGTGCGTTTATTAGACACCCCAATAAGAGGAGAAGCCTCCATCTACTGGAATCACTGCACCATTAACGAAAAAAGCCGCTTCTGAGCAAAGCCAGATTACAGGGCCTGCCAGCTCTTCTGGTGAACCGTAGCGTGACATAGGCGTTTTAGCGAGTACACGTTCTCCGCGTTCTGTAGGGGTGCCGTCCTCCCTCTGCATAAGAAAACGGTTTTGATTTGTAAGCAAAAAGCCCGGTGCAATCGCGTTAACACGAATCTCCGTACTATAGTTCTGATTGAAATGCACGGCCATCCACTGTGTGAAGTTGGCTACTGCGGCCTTAGCTCCGGAATATGCCATTGTGTTGGTAAGCGGTAATACGGATGCCATGGAAGCTATATTAATGACATTTCCCGTGCCCTGATCGGCAAGCAATTTACCAAATACCTGTGTGGTAAGAATTGCCCCTACCACATTCAGGTCAAATACCCATCTTATCTCTTCCACATCCATATCAAAGAAAGTGAGTTCTGCACTTGTTGTCGCTTCCTTTTTATTGCCGCCAGCACCATTTATAAGGATATCCACTCAGCCAAACTTTTGAATGACATAGTCTCGTGCTTTTTCGAGGCTTTCTTTATCCAACACATTCGCTTTGCAGGCAATTGCATGGCCGCCAGACGAATTAATCTCGGCGGCGAGTGCTTGAGCCTTATCGTCAAAATGACCTAGCAG
>DASRMG010000278.1:0-26498 GCA_035648035.1 Desulfosporosinus sp.
TTTGAGGATTCTTTTCTTACTAATCAGCTAAAAACCCTTGAAAAAGCTAGTTAATCATTAATAATCAAAGGGCAACAATCACATTAGGCTACCTGGAAATCACAGAAGCAGCGATTTAGAGGGTGCGAAACTTAAGTAGTAATTAAGACCACCGTAAATTATAAAAATTACACTTCCTATAAGAATATAGAAAGGATTTATCATGTCTTTATACCTCCAGTTACCTACATGAGTTACATACAAAAGATGGATTTCCTTTGTTGGTTCTTACAAAGGCTCCATCTTTTGATACCACAATCAGTTTGTCCAAAACTTACTAGGCATGATTTGAGCAGTTACGGAGAAATTAAGATTATAGGTTTATTGATTTAGTCCATTATAAATTAATAAGTAAGCCTTATCAAACTAGAGGAGGAATTATTTATGGAAAAGTCCAATGGTGAGGTAACTAAACACACTCTTGCCTCCAATGTCCTCATTAAAGTACCTAGTGTTATTAATAATGAAGAGGATGATATAATCATCCAACCCAAATCAGAAAATCATATTACCAAAGTTCATAGGGGGTATGACCAATGACAAAGTCCAAATCAAAGGTAACCAAAAAAAATGCTGAGAATAAAGTAAAAAGTTCGAATGAGGCACCTAGTGTTCCCAATGTTGGTGACAAAATGTTCCGTCGAACATTACCCGATGATTCTTCGAGAATTAATTAATTATTTCAGGTAAATCTTGAAAAGATCAGTTTATGCTGATCTTTTCAATTTATGCTTGATAGTCTTCCCTTGGCAATTTTGCCTGAAGACTATCTCCTCTACTTAAATCCACTTCAAAGCCTACCGCCTTAATCCTTCGCTCTATGCAATATCTGCAATCTTCCGGCTGATCATCCCCACAAATCTTGTTCTCGTAAAGTGCGTATTGTTTTCTCACTGCTTGTGGTGTAATAATCGGCATGACAACGTTAGCACCCGCTTTCAAGGCGAGCTCCCTGCCTTCTGGATGCAGCGTACCAAGTGCAGTAGTCGCTGGCATAAGGCTCTTTGGAATAAGTAACCGCGCTAACGCCACCATGACTAACGTGTCTTCAAGCGTTCCGCTCTTTTCATTACCTAGAGGCGTCTCGCTATGGGGAATAAAGGGTCCTATCCCTATCATATCTGGCTGAAGTCCCTTTAAATATCGCAAGTCTTCAGCCAAATCACTCAGTGTTTGTCCAGGCAGACCCACCATAAATCCCGCTCCCACTTGGTATCCTAAGTCCTTTAAAGCACTCAAACAGGTCCGACGATTCTCAAAATTCATCGTCGGATGAAGCTTTTGATACAATTCTTTGGAAGCCGTTTCGTGTCGCATCAGAAAGCGGTCTACACCAGCCACAAAGAGGCGTTGATAAGTTTCTGTTCTCCGCTCGCCAATCGACAACGTAACCGCTACCTTTGGATAACGTTTTTTAATCTCCTGTATCAATGCCACAAGAATTTCCTGGGTATAGAAAAGATCTTCACCACTTTGCAGTACAAACGTCTGATATCCTAATTGATGGCCCTGATCACAACAGTCTAGGATTTCTTCCGGGGTTAACCGATAGCGTTCCACCTTCGCATTAGAAGACCGAATGCCGCAGTACAGGCAATCCTGCCGGCAAATATTTGAGAACTCGATCAACCCTCTCAAGTAAACTTTATCCCCATAATAGGCTTGTTTCGTCTTTATGGCATATTGATACAGGGTCTCTCTGTCTGCCGGGGTCATATTTTCTAGCAGATAAATTATTTCCTCTTTTGTGAGATCATTCGTTTGATACGCTTTCTCTAGTAAATTATCCCTGTCACTCACAAAGTCACTCCCCTACGCAGTGTTATTCTTAAACCAAGCGATTCATCCTAAGTCCTCTTCCTCCAAGATCATCTTGGCCAGGGGGAATGGCGCCAGTGCCCTCGGAAGTAATCCCTGTACATAGGCAATGAGGATGCCGTAGTTTACAATGGGCACATCGTGGTAAGTCGCCCGCTCTACCCTGCTGAGCATGGCTGTTCTGTTCATCATACAGGCTCCACAGTGAACAATGAGGGCATATTTTTTTATGTCATCCGTGAAGGTTACACCTGCTGAGAACTCAAAGGTTAGTTGTTTACCGGTCCGCTGACGTAGCCACCTAGGTATCTTCACGCTGCCAATATCATCTGATTGTCTGTGATGTGTACACCCTTCTGCTATTAAAACCCTATCTCCGTCCTTAAGCTTTTCGATGGCTTTGGCGCCTTTAATGAATTCCGTTAAATCTCCCTTTTGTCTGGCAAATAAGATTGAAAATGACGTCATTAAAATATCCTTAGGGGTATCTGCCGCAACCTTTAAAAAAACTTGCGAGTCAGTGATGACAAGCTTTGGTTTTTTAAGCAGATTACTTAAAGTTTCTCTCAGTTCGTATTCCTTCGTTACAATGGCGATCGCATCACTTTCCAGGATGTCTCTTATGGTCTGCTGTTGAGGTAGAATCAGCCTGCCCTTGGGCGCAGCCTTATCAATTGGCGTAACGAGTACCACAAAGTCACCAGGGTTAATTAAATCTCCCACAATTTTAAACTTATCTTCATCTTCGGGGATGACCGATATTATAGCCTGCTTTAATTCTTTGATTCCCTGCTGCTTAAGCGCTGACACAGCAACGACCGGGGTGCTTAGGGCCTCTTGAAGACTTACAGTTATTCTCCTAATATCATTATTTTTATTTTCGCTTTTAATCGTATCTATTTTATTTAATACAACAATGATTGGTTTCTTCTTTTCCTTAAACTTATCTAGTATAAATTGATCATTGTCCTTAATTCCAACGTTTATATCGACAATTAGCAAAGCCACATCTGTGATCTCTAGAATCTCCAAGGTCTTCTTTATCCTGAGCTCTCCTAATTCTCCTACATCGTCTAGTCCCGCTGTATCAATGATGACACACGGTCCTATGGGCAGTATTTCCATGGCTTTAAAAACAGGGTCAGTGGTTGTACCTTTCACTTCTGACACGATCGCTGTGTCCTGTCCTGTGAGGGCATTGATCACGCTGGATTTCCCTGTATTTCTCTTGCCAAATAACGCCAAATGCACTCTCACACCTCTAGGTGCTTCATTTAAGCTCATCTAATCCCCCCCAAGGTCATCGAATCGCGCGTGATGTTCAACGTTCGGTCCACGCGTTCATTTTCCAGGGATTCCGGGTATCCCTGGTTTTGTGACTTCAAACGGATTCAAGATTTCATCAATTCTAGAATCCGGAAAAACATGATCTTCTTTAAGCACATCTCTGATGGTCTTATCTTCTTTTAAAGCTTTTTTCGCGATATCAGCCGCTCGATCATAGCCAATGTGATGCACTAATGCAGCCGCCAGCACCGCTGACTTATCCAGATTTTCTTGGCATCTTTGTTGATTCGCCATAATTCCCTCTATACACTTCTCCCTAAATATCGTGACACCCTTATTCAGAAGTTCGAGGGATTCCAGTAAGCTTTCCGCGATCAGGGGCATAAAGGCATTGAGTTCAAGCTGCCCCGAAGAAGCCGCCATCGTAATTGCATAATCATTCGCCATCACTCTCATGGCAATCTGCCCAATCATCTCCGGTATCACCGGGTTCACCTTGCCCGGCATAATCGTTGAACCCGCCTGCATTTGAGGAAGTTCTATTTCACCGAACCCTCCCCTAGGACCTGAAGACAATAATCTTAAATCATTCGATATCTTCAAAAGGTTCGTACTACAGGCTTTTAACAAACCTGAAACTTCCACAAAAACGTCGTTATTTTGGGTTATATCCATCGGATAGTCGGACCTAGCTAGTCCTAAGCCGGTTAGCTGCTGAATGGTATCCGTGATCATAAATATGTACTTCTGAGAAGCATTGACACCCGTTCCAATGGCAGTACCACCCAGATTAATCTGTCTCAAGCGTTCTTCAACCTTGTAAACTCTCCAGCGATCTCTTTCTATGGCCTTGGCATAAGCACCAAATTCTTGTCCGAGCATCATTGGCAAGGCATCCATAAGTTCTGTCCTGCCAAGCTTCAGCACCTCACTGAATTCATTTTCCTTTCCCTGCAACGCTTCTTGAAGCGCTGCAAGGGATAAGCTTAACTTTCGGAGCAGATGAATTGCCGTGATTCTCAGGGCTGTTGGATAAACATCATTCGTTGATTGCGACATATTCACATCATTCAAAGGATGTACAACGTCATAATCGCCTTTTGTTCCACCTAATAGTTCGATCGCCCTGTTAGCAATAACCTCATTGACATTCATATTAGTTGACGTGCCCGCTCCCCCTTGAAAAGCGCTTACGACAAAGTCGTGATCAAAATTCCCAGCAATAACGTCCTCACTCGCCCGTATGATGGCCTCTGCTTTATCGTGGCTCAGTTGCTTTAAGCTTTTATTCACCATCGCTGCGGCTTTTTTGATCAACGCAATCTCATGAATGAGTTTGAGATTAACTAACTTCGGGCCGACCTTGAAATTCTCTTGAGCCCTTGTGGTATTAATCCCGTAATAGCTACTTTCCGGAATATTTCTTTCCCCGATATGGTCCTTTTCAATTCTAGACGTCACTTTATCTCCCCCGACACATTTGCTAATGCTTTTAAGCGAGTGTTCACTTTCATCTATAATGCCCAATCTTTTAGAATCTTAAATCTCTCTCTCCAGCTTCGATTCTCTTAAGCTTTTCTATAGCGGCTTTTCTAGCTGCCTCTTTAGGAATATCCAGGAGCCCTTTCTCAATGACTTTTTTACCTAGTTCTTTGAGTTCGTCATCGGCATAGTCTATAAGAAATTCCTTAAAGGTAATCAACGCATTCGGTAGACAGGTATTGTGTATTTGTCCCGACTTTGCCAGAACCATAAACCGATCGCCCGTTCTTCCTAATTTATAGCAGGCAGTACAGTAGCTTGGTACATAACCACTCTTACACAAACTTTTAATGACTTCCATGGGTGACCGATGATCTGCCAGTTCAAATTGTGGTTTTTCAGCGGTTTTATTGGCTCCATGTTCCTCCGAGTATGCGCCCACGCCTGCGCACGAACCGGCGCTGAACTGCGATATACCTAGAGCTAGTACTTCGGCCCTAAACTTAGGTTCTTCCCGTGTTGATAAGATCATTCCAGTATAGGGAACCGCCAATCTCAAGACCGCAACTAGTTTCTTAAAGTCATCATCCTCAACAAGGTACGGAAGGTCGTTCAGGTTCACTCCCTCAGCTGCTCTAAGTCTGGGAACTGATATTGTGTGTGGTCCAACTCCGAAAGCGTCCTCGAGATGTTCAGCATGCATAAGCATCGCGATGGTCTCGTATTTATGGTCATATAAACCATATAGTACTCCAATCCCCACATCTCCGATTCCCGCTTCCATGGCTCTGTCCATGGCCGTAGTATGCCAATTGTAATTATGTTTGGGGCCCGTGGGATGCATTTTCTCATACACTTCCTGATTATAAGACTCCTGGAAAAGAGTATATGTACCGATATCAGCAGCTTTTAATCTCCTATAATCCTCAACAGTCGTTGCCGCCACGTTAATATTAATTCTTCTGATACTCCCATTATCGAACTTCAAGGAATATATTTTTTCAATACATTCAATCACATACTCCAAGGAGCAATTCACGGGATCTTCCCCTGCCTCTATAACAATTCGTTTGTGGCCTAAAGATTCTAAGATCTTCACTTCTGCTTCCAATTGTTCCATCGTAAGTTTGCTTCTCTTCAAACTCTCATTACACGCCTGATATCCGCAATATACACATCCGTTCACACAATAACTGCTAATATACAGTGGTGCGAATAAAACGATTCTCTTACCGTATATTTTTTCCTTAATCTCTTTTGCGGTCTTAAACATTTCTAACAAAATATCATGATCTTCTATATTTAACAGAACTGCTGCTTCTCTATGAGTTAAACCTTGACAAGTCTTTGCTTTCTCTAGAATTTCCCTGACTAATTTCTGGTCCTTGACCTTCTGAATGCCTTCGTCCAACGAGCTCCTAATTTCCTCATCAATAATAAAATCCTTGGCCAAATACTCTTTCATCTTTAGTCCTCCAATTTCTTAGTTAATGCTGATTTAACGTTGACCCCTTGAATCTTTCCTAATTCACCTGTCATAGCACTAATGTCATCCGACGTACCCTCAACAATCAAAGAAATAATTGATATGCCTCTTTCCGGCCGAGGAATTCCCATTCTCCCTATGATAATGCCCGCTAACTCATGCAATGTTTCGTTGACCCTTCTAGCACTTTCAAAGTCTTCAATGACGATGCCTATGACGCCTATCCTAATGTCCATATTTCCTGTTTCCTCCCAATAAAAAAAGCCTTCTACAAACAGTAAGAAGGCTTTGCAATTTAACCTTCTCCTTTTGCTCAGAATCATCCTTACAATTAGGTAACAGTTTTGTGGATCCACTATGCCGGACATGCCAGCACAACGGATAAATCCACTCTCTATGAAATTTTCAGATCACTAGATCTTCTTGCGTCCGGTATAGGTGGTATGCAACAATTGATGCGCTTTTTTTCCGTAGGGCTCTCCCAGATAATCTTTATACAGACCTAAGATGGCCAAATTTTGGTGTGACTTGCGCAAGGGCTTATTTCGGTCTTCTCGGTAGATAGCATCCGCTCTGGCTGCAACAATTTCCATGTTTCCATGGTGATAGGGTTGTCCGCCGCCCCCAATACATCCACCTGGGCAGGCCATAATTTCGATCACATCATAATTTGTTTCGCCCGCTTGTATTTTTTCTAGAACAGAGCGGGCATTACCCAAACCATGAATGACAGCAATTCGATAATCGCGTCCAGCGATCGGAATCACCGCTTCCTTAATCCCCTCCATGCCACGAAGAGCCTCAAACTCCAATTTCTCCAGATTTTCTCCGGTTAGTACCTCGTATGCCGTCCGCAGGGCAGCTTCGAGAACGCCTCCAGTGGCTCCAAAAATAACCGCAGCACCGGTTGATTCCCCTAACGGGTGATCAAACTCTTGGTCTTTGAGATGATCAAAATGAATGCTCGCTTCACGGATCATGCGAGCTAGTTCACGCGTGGAAATGACGATGTCCACATCTGCAATCTCTCCATTTTGAGCAAGTTCAGGACGAGCTGCTTCGTATTTCTTGGCCACACAGGGCATGACGGAAACAACGGTAATGCTTTTGGGATCAATGCCCAACGTTTTTGCGTAATAGCTTTTGATTAAGACCCCTAACATTTCATGAGGTGATTTGCAGGTTGAAGGGATGTCTAGTAGATCTGGAAATTGATGCTCGAAGAATTTGACCCAGGCAGGACAGCAACTCGTAAGAAGAGGTAGACGTCCACCATGTTGTATCCGATGAACAAGCTCCGTTGCTTCCTCCATAATCGTCAAGTCAGCAGCAAAATCCGTATCAAAGACGCGGTCAAAACCAAGCCGTCTGAGAGCAGCCACCATTTTTCCCGTAACAATTGTCCCCGGTTCTAGACCGAAGCCTTCTCCAAGAGCGACCCGTACGGCAGGTGCTGTTTGTACGACAACAAATTGGTTGGGATCGTTGAGGGCTTTCCAGACTTTGTCCACTTGATCCAGCTCGGTCAAAGCACCCGTGGGGCATACGGCGATACATTGACCGCAAAACGTGCAGGCGGTTTTGTTCAGAGGTAAATCAAAGGCTGTTTTAATCACCGTCTCAAAACCACGTCCTACTGCAGAGTATACGCCCACTGTCTGAACATCATTACACATGGTCTCACAGCGTCGGCAGCGAATACATTTGTTGGGATCACGAACAATGGAAAAGCTCGAATGGTCAATTTCAAACTCAGATTCTACCCCTTCATAACTTATAGCCCGTACGCCTAATTCCGCCGCAAGAGCTCTAAGCTCGCAGTCCATGTTCTTAGCGCAGGTTAAACAAGATTTAGGGTGGTCCGATAACAGAAGTTCCACCATAGCCCGTCTGGCCTGGATGGCACGCAGGGAATCAGTTTTCACCACCATCCCATTCGCTACTGGAGTTGAACAAGATGAGGCTAAATTACGTCTCCCCTCAACTTCGACCACACAGACCCGGCACGAAGCGATGTTGTTATTGTAATGCATTTCATTAAGCTTCAGATAACATAAGGTTGGAATATCGATATTTATGGTTCGGGCTGCGTCTAAGATGGTCATTCCCTCTGGTACTTTAAGGGATATGTCATTGATGATTAGCTGTATATCCATATGGATTCCTCCTTCAGGGGTACCTTAATGGTGGATGATGGCGCCGACGACACGACATTGTTCCATGCAGGCCCCACATTTTAGGCAACGTTCTTGGTCGATAACATGGATCTTTTTCAGTGATCCAGTAATACAATTCATAGGACATTTCTTAACGCACAAGGTACACCCTACGCATTTATCTGTAATTTCGTACCTCAGCAAGCTCTTACACACGCCGGCTGGGCAGGTTTTATCGACGATATGGGCAATGTATTCATCCCTGAAGTACTTCAGGGTAGAGAGGATAGGATTGGGGGCACTTTGTCCGAGCCCACAAAGAGCAGTATCCTTGATGATATGGCACAGTTTCTCCATATTATCCAAATCCTCTAACGTCCCTTTGCCCTCGGTGATCTTGGTCAGGATTTCATGGAGACGTTTAGTCCCAACCCGACAGGCGGTGCAACGTCCGCAGGATTCGTCCATGGTAAACTCTTGAAAGAATTTAGCAATATTGACCATACAATCCTCTTCATCCAAGACGATGAGCCCTCCAGAACCCATCATGGAACCAATAGCAGTTAAGGACTCATAATCAATGGGTGTGTCTAAATATTTGGTAGGAATACATCCGCCCGAGGGGCCTCCAGTCTGGGCCGCTTTGAACGTTTTATGTTGCTTAATTCCCCCACCAATATCGAAAATTATTTTTCGAAGCGTTGTGCCCATGGGAACTTCCACAAGCCCGACATTGTTGACTTTACCGGCTAAAGCAAACACTTTTGTTCCTTTGCTTTTCTCAGTCCCTACTGCAGAAAACCATTCGGCTCCCTTCAAAATAATAGGAGGGATGTTGGCCAATGTTTCCACATTGTTGACACACGTTGGTTTACCCCACAGCCCCTTTTGGGCAGGGAATGGAGGTTTAACGGTGGGTTCTCCCCGCGTGCCCTCTATGGAATGGATCAGAGCGGTCTCTTCACCGCAGACAAACGCCCCTGCTCCGTATTTCAGCTGAATGTCAAAGGTCAGGTCACTACCTAAAATAGCTGTTCCTAATATCCCGTATGCCCGAGCTTGCGCAATCGCTACTTGTAAACGGTGAATGGCTGCAGGGTACTCTGCTCGGACATAGATAAATCCTTCGGATGCTCCAATCGCAGCGCCGGCGATGAGCATTGCCTCAAGAACGCTGTGGGGATCTCCTTCTAAGACGGAACGATCCATAAAGGCCCCAGGGTCCCCCTCATCTGCATTACATATGATATAACGTTGATCAGCCTGACTCTTACGCGTAAATTCCCATTTTGTGCCAGTAGGGAAGCCGGCACCACCTCGTCCTCGCAGGCCACTTTCCTTAAGAACGTCAATCACCTCAAGGGGTGTCATGCCGAAAAGAACTTTAGCTAATGCTTGATAACCATCAGCGGCAATGTATTCTAAAATATTTTCGGGAGCGATATTCCCCACGTTACGTAAAGCAATGCGAAGTTGCCCGTCATAAAAGGGGATGTTGCTGGAAAAACGTTCTTTAGTATTCGGATCCATATAGAGAAGGCGTTCTACCTGATTTCCTTTAATAAAGTGCTCTTCAACAATCGTTGGGACGTCTTCAGCGGAAACCTCGCAATAGGTTGTATTATCGGGGTGAATCTCGATCATCGGACCCTTTTCGCAAAAGCCGAAACAGCCAGGTTGAAATATTTTAACTTTTTCGGATAATCCCAGTCGTTCTAATTCTTCTTCCAAAAGTTCGGCAATTCGGGGACTACCTGAGGAATGGCAACCAGGCCCACCACAGACCATAACATGTCGAACTAGGCCTTGAGCGTCCTTAGTGCTAACCGATTCAGCAACGCGACGTGTTTCAATGAGTTTGAGGCTTTGGGCTTTTAAGGCATTCAACTCATCGGTGTTTTTAAGTTTCATATGGCTTTTCCCTTCCTTCGAGCGCGTCTTACACACCCATGTACTTTACAAGCGTTGATTTTTCCGGCTTAATTTTCCGGGCGGTACTTTGCCAGGACTTCGTTAATTTCCTGGGCCTCGTGCATGCGTCCATGAACTTTGCCATCAACGATCATCACTGGAGCCAGGCCACAAGCGCCAACACAACGCAGAGTTTCTAAAGTAAAGAGATTATCCGGAGTGGTTTCGCCAGCTTTAATTTTTAACTGGTTTTCAAGTTCATCTTTTAATTTATCTGCCCCACGCACGAAACAGGCAGTCCCCATACATACATTAACAACATGGTCTCCCCTTGGGATCATCGTGAAAAATGAGTAGAAGCTCACAACTCCATAGACTTTGGCAGAAGGTATATCAAGCTTCTGGGCAATATGCCACTGCACATTATCTGGCAGATATCCATATATTTCTTGGGCATAATGCAGGATTCCAATCAGATTCTCTTTCTTATAAGGCAAGGTGTCGATATAATCATCCAGTTTTTGAGCGAATTCATTCGGTGAATTGCTGTTACACATGGAAATCCCCCTTTCTTAAGTACATTCAGGTCTACGCTTATTACCTCCTTTGTTGACTATTTCATAGGGACAAGTTCGCATTCTTCTAACCCACTCCCTCTAGGCTCTACCCGTAGTATCCATAGATTAAGTTTATCTTTTTTGCCGCTGTCTGTCGTGTTTATGAACATAAAAAAAGTATTAAGTGAATAAAAAAAATACTTATTCTAATTAGAATAGTATGAAAATAGCGCAGAGGAAATTGTCTCAACTAAAAAAGCCCCCCAGAGGAGGCTTTTACCAAGGCATAAACAACTTTACGGGTCGCCCTACTGTACCGTATTTTAGCTCAGATTTTAATACACCGCGCTGTTCTATAAATTCGAGGTAACGGCGTGCTGTCACTCGAGTAAGCTTGACGCCTTCCGCCACTTCCTCAGCAGAAAGGGGGCGGCGATTCTCTTGCAAAAAATGTGATATTTGGCCGAAAGTGGCTTTATTTAAGCCCTTAGGAAGTCCCTCTTCTTCTCCATTACACCATGGTGTGTCCAGTCTGGACAGTATCTTAGGCTGAGTTGCCACCATCTCGTTGAACGTTTGATCGCCCATGAGATCATGACCCTTCATGTCATCTAAAACGGTACCAATCTCACTTGATTTTCTTGTGACTAATAGGACATCCACTTCGATGACTGTATTCTCACTGATTCCGCTCTCGATTTCTTTCAACAATATCCTGACAGCTAATCCACCCATCTCAGAAATGGATTGTGCCACCGTCGTCAATTCTGGTTCGGTAATTGCGGTTAAGCCAATACCATCAAACCCACAGACCTTGACCTGTTGCGGAACTCGGATTCCTCGTTCACGCAAGGCTTTGAGCGCTCCCACCGCCATAAGATCGTTTGCGGCAAAAATCCCATCGATATCGGGATGGCGAGTAAGGAGCTGTTCCACACCCTTCCTCCCACTCTCAATATCAAACTGCCCGCTTGCCATGAGACTAGGCGAGTACCCATCTAACCCGGCGACAGTTTCCTCATACCCTAGCAAGCGCTGTCTGGCCGTAATAAATTCTTGTGGTCCGTAAATATGGGCAATTTTCTGACAACCCTGCTCTATGAGATGTTGAACGGCGATGTTCGCCCCTTGACGATTCTTTGAGCGTACCACCACACAAGATGCTATATTAAGGCCTCTATCCAACAAGACAACTGGAATTCCATCATTTCTTAACGCGTCGACATCCTCTTTTCGAATCGTATTCGAAGCGAAGATGAAACCATCGACGTGCTTTTTCTTAAGCGCCTTGATATAAGAACGTTCCTTTATACCTAGGTCATCGGTATTGCCTATGATCACCGTCATACCTTTCGTATGTGCTTCATCTTCGACCCCTCTGGCCAAAGCAGAGAAGAAGGGATTCAAAATATCCGGCACGATTAGGGCAAGGATTCCCATCTTCTTTCCCGCAAGCCCCTGAGCTACAGCATTGGGCTCGTATTGAAGCTGTTTAACTGCCTTCAATACCAGTTCTGCGGTCTCCGGATTCACAAAGTCCTTTTGGCTGATCACTCGTGAGACTGTAGCCACTGACACTCCAGCTAAACGAGCAACATCTCTCATCGTCGTCACTTAGCCACTACACCTCTTTTTATTGTAACGTCTCTGTAATAGGTTACATTCATGATTAGCCGTCATATTAATTCTGTATATATGAAGCTGTACTGCCTAGATTGCAATATGTAAGCGGTTACATTTTTAATAATAATATCTTTTTAAGAATCTACTGTCAATAAATATTTTTACAAATTGGCAAAGAAAAATGCAAAAGATTTGCACTACAATACGTTCCTCTAGCCACTTACTTCTTTGTTCTTTATATAAATCCTAACCGCCTCAAACCGGGATTTTACGCCTAATTTGGGCAGTATATTGGTCACATGGAAGTCCACTGTTCGGGTTTTAATGCCCAAGGTGGTAGCAATTTCTCTATTATGCAAACCCTGAGCAATCAAATCTATAATCTCAATCTCCTTTGGAGTGAGTGATTTACCTTTTATATCATTTTTTTGCATTTCTTTTCCAATAATTGCGGTTCTTAGATATGGTGCCATGTTCTGTGAAAAATAAAATTTACCCCTTGAGACTTGTAATATTGCCGCTATCATTTCAGCTTTTGAACAGTCTTTTAGCAGAAAACCTTGTGCACCTTTCTTTAATGAAACATTGACATAACCTGCTGGATCTTGTCCAGTAAGCATAATAATACTGACGGTTGAGTCGAGTGCTTTTATTTTTTCTATTAAGTCAGTTCCACAACAGTCAGGAAGATTGATATCCAGTAATACCACGTCCAAATGTTCTTCCTTGACGTTCTTTAAGCACTCACTCCCGTTCTTAGCAATCGCAACAACAGAAATGTAAGTCTCAGAAGAAAGCATTGAGACAGTGCCTTCTGCGAAAAGTATATGGTCATCCACGACGACCACTCGTACCATCTTCTCTGAACTAGACACCACGCTATCCCTCCTCTCATCAACGCCCTATGTGTACTTTAGTACACTAGCACTCCCATAGTTTTAGACTTACGCTGAACATTGTTTTCTAAATCGGAATAGTAGCCTTTAGTATTACCCCATGCCCCATACTAGAAGTGATATCAAACTCCCCACCCAAGCTCTCTATCCTTTCTTTCATTCCAATGATTCCGAAATGATGGCCCGTTAAAGACCAATCGGGAATCTTCCGTGGATCAAAACCTCGACCATAATCATTGACTAATACTTCAATGTTCTTTTCTATAAGTGCAATGGAAACATTTGCTCTGGTGGACCCCGAGTGTTTCACAACGTTATTGATTCCTTCTTGCATAAGACGATACGCTACCACCTCAAGCTCCTCTTTAAACCGTTGTTCTCGGCTAAACCCAATGATTTCAAGAGATATTACTAAAAGCTCTTTTTGCATTATTTGTTGAAACATAACCTCCACCGCAGGAATGAGACCCAAATCCCGTAAAGAAGATGGGCGTAAATCACCACATATTGACCGAAGTTCGTAATTCAAATCCTCGATCATCTCGAGCATCATTGAGGTAGTGTGGAAATTATCATCTTCAGTCGAAAAGCCAGCAACTAATTCTTTCATCCTTCGATTTAGATCCAAGCTGATCTGCAGGGATCCATCATGTAATTCCCTCGCTAAGACTTTCTTTTCTTCCTCAATGTTACTAAACAACAATCGATTAATAACTTGCAGACCTTGACTCCTTCGCACTAAGTCCCCAGTCTTTTTCTCCATAACAGTTATGTCCGTGGACATTTGCTTTATAATGTGAACGGCTTTAAGGCGTTGGCCCAATTGATAGCACACTGCGTTGAGGAACAGTATTTCATTGGCTTGAAATCTGACACAGGAACGACGGTGGCCCAGGAATATTCCGCAGGGAAAATCGTTTGAAACAAAGGGTATGTACATCTCCGCAGGAAAATCGTTCGAAAAAATTTCGCGCGAATGCATTGTGCTTTTAGCCGTTTGAAAATAATTCTCCATAATTGCTTGATCACGTGTCTTTTTAAGATAGCAGCCGACTGCACTAGCTGTGGTCCAACCTTCCTGATCCTCAGCGATCACAAAGGCACCATCAATCCCAAGCTGGTTTACTAACTCTTCCACGATTAACGCTTGATTCATGGTCGATAGCTCCCCGTAAATTGCTTCGTCCTTCTTATTGCTATGATTTTCCCAGATCTTCTCAAATGTATGATGTAAGAGCGCCTTAATAAGATGAAAGATGACTAGTGCCAGGATTGTTAAAGATAATACTGAGAGATACGTCTCAACATTTATTGTTTTAATCATCCCGATTGCTAATAAAAACGCCGTTAGAAACCCGCTTGTAAGGAGGCCGTAAATTAAAAAACTAATGAAAAATCCAAGAAACTCAAGGCCATCGGGCAAGCTCTTATTGACCACCACATAACTAAGAATAATGGGTATTATTGCCACAAAGAGCGTGCTAACCTGAGAATCAACCACTGTGTTAACATTAAGTAGAATTGGAATGACTGTGAGTATCACAAAAGGCAACAACCCCGCTGCTATTCCGGCAAGCAGAACCGCAGCCTGATTTTTCTCAGGCTTATCTTCGGGTAATCTAATGAGCTTAGCCAAATACCATATCACGGTGACCGTACCGATAAGCACATTGCCTAACCCCAGTTTCCTAATGACTCCAAGCGTGAAAGCAGCCCCTAACCCTTTTAAAACAAGAATTGTGACTATGAGCGTGGAGATGAGGCCTAAAACCCAAATGATTAACCTAATCCATCTTGTACGTTCGTTCACAAAAACAGAAATGAACTTCACCAAGAGGATGGGTACGAGGGAGACACCAATGATCTCTAGTTCCTTAGCAAACAACAATCCCCGACTTGAAGCTGGGGCTATGATAATGACGACACCTATTAGCCAATTTAGCCAAAATAAAGCACGAGCTTGTACAAGAAAAGGTCGCTTGAACACCGTAACAAGACCTACCAGCCAAAATACAAACCCCAAAGTCATCATTGGAAGTGCGCTTAACAATACCATTGCAAAAGACTGTTTTGTTATTCGCACGACTTTCAACGACTCACTAGGGCTTGTTACGATGATTTCACTAGCACCTTCAGCATCACCCCACTTTTGAATAGACGGGTGCAAACCCGGATCCTCTCCATTAATTTTGTGAACTGTATCTCCTTTACGAATTCCCAATTGAAAACTCTCACCATGGGGATCACTATAAGTTACGGTCCATGCTGCTTCCCTATTTTCGAGGCTAAGCCCAACATAGGGGTGGTTGAATAAAACTGAAATATAAATTAGGCAAATGACAACAAAGGCGGCATTAGCAGTAATAAACGCCAGCCGCCTCATCGTTTTATTATCCAGCAAATTCGATCAACTTCTCTTTTCTAATATTTAAAATCGCGATATCGTCTAAGGACTCAATCGCTCGTTGCTTATAAAGTTCATACATCACCGAACAATAATGAACGGTTCCTTCGTGCATCACCAATTTGCTTATCTGTTCTCTTTCTTTTCGCCCAAACTTATCCAGCCCTTGGTTGGCCAAAGAACTAAGGAATTTAAGTTCTTTAACTTTTTCCTCGTTAAGAACATTTAAAAGATATACGAACGGTAGCGTTTTCCTTCCCCTAGCAAAATCAGTTTTATCATCAAAGTTTAAGAAAACAGCACGATCATTTTCGATTTGATTCATCACACCTAAGTTCATCCCAAATTGTTCTAACTGCGAGATGGTTGTTTGATCAGTGCCTCCTAAGATCGCCCCAATTTTACACGCACCTGCAGTTAAGCCACCCGACTTTTTCATGATAGTGGAGAAATATTCTGAAGGTAAAATACTTTCCTCACAGTCATTTGAAAACTCCTGAAATTGGCCATCACACGCTTGTAACCCCATCTGGTTGAGAACGTTACTTGCCTCCTCGAAATGCCTACGTTTCGATAGTCTCGATAAAGCTGTGTAGCTAAGCACTAGGATGCAAGTGGCTAAATTAATCGCAAGCGCAGCAGGGACCTTACGCCAGGGTAGATTATTGTTATCTTGGTCTTGAATATCGTCCAAAATATCAGCAGCCAAAGCGAAAAGTCCATAGCAGTAGCTCCTTTGAGCCCTACTTCTAAGACCCCACCAACACTATCGCAAATTTCTAGTGTCAGTTGGGCGAATGCAAACCTTCGCTTAGTTCCAGAATTGTAATCTAACCAACTGTTTATTATGGATACTACCTCCAGGCTAAGCCCAGATTCAGTTAATAGCAGCTCTATCTCCCCTGCAACCATTTGATCCACCTTCATGGTATCACGCAGCATCTTTTCAAACCCAATAAACAGCAGGCATAATGTTCCTATCTAAGACATCACATGACAATTCCACTCTGGAGAACGCCTTTGTTATGGCGTCGAATTCAGAGCTAGTCACTTCACAGATAGCTTTTAACTGCGCTAATAATACGGAGCTACTGTTCCGATCTTTGGCTAATTCATGCACTAATTTAGCAACATTATCTAAATTCATTATTTATGCCTCCTTATCCTTTATGGGATAAGTTTGACAAACATTGCTAAATTCCTTCTATTTGTTGGAAACAATTTTAATTATTATAGTTATTTCTCCTATTTATAACAGTTACGCTGCTCCCTTAATTAATCTTACTCCTTAGCACTTTGCCTTGTATATAAAGCAGTAGCGCCTCTAACCGAGATGTTGCACCTAACTTTAGTAGTATGTCATTAACTTGGGTGTCTATCGTGCGATTTTTGATGCCCAATGTACAAGCAATTTCTCCATTACTAGCACCTTGCGCAATCAATTCTATGATCTCGATCTCCTGGGGTGTCAGTGATGTCCCATGGATCTTATTATCCTGTGAAATATACAACTCGCCTTTAGAGGCCTGTAATATTGCCGTAATCATTTCTGCTTTTGAACAGTCTTTTAAAAGAAAGCCTTGGGCACCTTTTTTTAATGATGCGTTGACATAACCGGCAGGGTCCTGTCCTGTCAGCATAATGATACTGGCTTTTGAGTCGATCGCTTTTATTTTTTCGATCAAGTCAGTTCCACAATAATCAGGAAGATTAATATCTAGTAATATCACATCTGGATGTTCTTCCGTTACAATTTCTAAACAATCGCGGCCATTCTTAGCCGTTGCAACAACAGAAATATAGGGTACAGAACTTAGCAAAGATACAGTACCTTCTGCAAAGAGTATATGGTCATCCACGACTAATAATCTTATTGCATTGTCCGAACTGGTGACCATAATACTCCTCCGTTCAAAGGCGATACTAGCAATTCACACTAGCCCCTTACTGAAATTCTCGTTTAATTGATTTTCCGTTTATATTTACTATTAATTGAAAGAGTAATGTAACATAATCCATAACCTAAAACCGAGAAGCAGATGGCTGTTACTAAAAAATCTAGCCCGTCCATATAGACTTAATCCTCCCTTGATGTAACATTCTGCTGATAGCGCCTTGTATACTTATTATATCTCTGTTCAAACCTAAGCACATCCGTATAACCTACAGGTTATAAAAATTATTTTGCAGGTAGTTCCTACAGGTAATACCCAGTAGTTCCTACAAGCTAACTATCAATCATTTCTATAAAGTATCTAAAATTTTCCTGTATAAAACATTGATTTGAAGGACTATAATTAGCATGTCTTACAGCTTTTTATTTTAAGTCAATTCCGGAAGAATTCGGATGATAATCATGGATCTATTTAACAAGGAGGATTACATTTGAGTCACTTTCAACAGAAACACCAAAAATTTACCCACCCAAAGAAAAGTAAAGCGATGCTTTACAGTCTTGTAGGCATTGTAGCGGTCATTATAATTATTTCTTCCTATTTAACATTTGGCAAAAGTGATAAACCGAATGCCTCCTCCAATGCGGTCGCGGACACTGGACAAAAAGTTAACTATAACCCTACCGATAAACTGGAGCAAACGAAAGTCGTCAGCAAGGTAGATAACGGTAAGGCAGTGATTGCAACTCTAACTACGGTGAAAGAGAAAAAATTTATTTGGACTGAGTATAAAGCGAACGGTAAAAGAGTTCCGTTGACGGCCTTTATCCAACCCAACGGTAAAGTCATGGTGGCTGTTAGCTTTTGTGAACCCTGTAAGGGCGAGTTTTTTCATATTACGGGTGATACCTTGGTCTGTAACGTCTGTGGAACAGTCTGGGATCTTCAGACGCTGAAAGGAATCAGCGGTGGTTGTCTAACCTACCCACCACAAGAGCTGCCCTACTCCTTAAACGGTGACAACCTAGAAATTCCTCAAGCTGTACTGGATGCTTGGGCACCGCGAGTTTAAAAACAAAACAAATCAACGATTAACTTAATAAACAGTCAAACGCACTCGTTCACACGGGTGCGTTCATTAATAATCATAGGCAAAGGTTCCTTTCATAGGTTCAACCTATATTAATAGCCTAAGTTTGGGTAAAATAGCTTCATATAACTACAGTAAGGGTATAAGCAGCTTCTATTCGAATCTTTGCGATACTGGAGGAGAGCCTAGATGTCTTTGATAAAAGTATGTGAGGTTACCAAGACTTATAAAAGTGGTGATGGTACTGTGATCGCTCTAAATAATGTTAATTTAGAGATTGCTGAAGGGGAGTTCTTAGCCTTGATGGGCCCATCGGGCTCCGGTAAGAGCACTTTATTAAGTATTCTGGGAGGGTTAAATCCACCCAGCACTGGTAAACTGATCATTGACGATATTGATGTATATTCTTTAGACCCTGAGCTGCTAGCCGATTTTCGGCATGAGTACGTTGGCTTTGTTTTTCAACAGTATCAATTAATCCCCTATCTTACCGCCTTAGAAAACGTTATGCTCCCTCTGGCAATAACCTCTCGATCTGGCAGACAACAACGTGAAATGGCCCAAACAGTCCTCGTTAAAGTCGGCTTAGGTACTAAATACCAGCGCTTACCTAGTCAGCTATCCGGTGGAGAGCAAAATCGCGTGGCCATTGCTCGGGCGATCGTTAATGAACCTGCTATTATCTTTGCCGATGAGCCTACAGGCAGTCTCGACTCGAAAACTGCCAGCGAGCTGTTGGAACTATTTCAGGCCCTTAACCAGAGCGGTCTAACCATCATTATGGTGACTCATAACAAAGAAAATCTAGCCTGGGTCTCCCGTGCATTGTATATCCGCGATGGCGTTTTAGTACCCATTCCTGAAGAGGCCTAAGGGGGAAAAGTATATGCGTTTGACCGACATAGCGCTTCAAAACCTACGTCGCCGAAAAATGCGCTCTGTAATACTGGTGCTCAGTGTCGTTATTGGGGTAGCTTCCATGATCTTCCTCTTGACCACTACTCAAGCCATGAAAGCAGACGTCGCTAACAAACTCGATCAATTCGGTTCCAATATCCTCATTCTTCCTGACACGGGTGAAGCCATGACCTTTGGCGGCATAACGGTTGAAGCTCCAACTCAAGTCAAAGAGCTGGATATGTCCCTTATTCCGCTTATGCAAACCATAAAAAATAAGGAAACGTTGGCTACGATAGCACCTAAACTTTTAGTTGATACTAAAATCAAGGGACAAGCTATTTTGTTACTGGGCGTTGTATTTAAAGAGGAATTGCGCCTTAAAAAGTGGTGGAAGCTAGAGGGTCTCGTCAAAAACCAAATACCCTCAGCGAACGAGGTTATTTTAGGCAGTGACGTTGCTCGTTCGCTTGGTCTTAGCTCTAACGAGACTATCACCATCAAAGAACAGGATTTCAGGGTGGCAGCAATCCTTCAACCGACAGGGTCTACAGAAAATGACCAGGCTATTTTTATAGACTTAATGGTGCTCCAAAAACTGGCTAATCGACCCAATGCCATTAGCCTCATAGAAACTGCTGCTTTATGTTATACCTGTCCAATCGACCAAGTGACTCAACAGTTACGTGAAAAACTACCGGGTACAAAAGTGACTGCTCTAAAATCAACTTTAGAATCGCGAGATAATACCGTCAATAGATTCAACCTATTCGCCATAATTGTTTCCATATTACTCATCCTTGCCAGTGGTCTCGTTATTACCATGACGATGAAATCTTCTGTTGAGGAGCGCACCCGAGAAATCGGAATCCTGAGAGCGATTGGTTTCCGGAAACGCCACATTCTCCAAATCATTCTAACTGAGGCAGGCTTATTAAGTAGTTTGGGTGGGCTATTGGGTTACTTTCTTGGGATGGGTGCGGCAGTGCTATACGGATCGGTTTTAGCCAAGACCCCAATTAACATCGTTTGGGCATCTAATTTGCTCGTCTATTCACTCCTGGGCAGTCTTTTAATGAGTGTCATAGCAAGCCTATACCCTGCTTGGAAAGCAGCTATCCTAGACCCTAATGAAGCTTTGCGATACATGTGATGTCCAGTGGCCAGATCCTGGGTGTTTCAAATAGCTCACTTCGATTTAGGAGGAAAACATGACTTTAACCGATATCGCACTCCAAAACTTGCGCCGACACAAAGGTAAAACAGGCTTTTTACTTCTTATGTTTATATTAGTAATTGCCATAACCGTTACGCTGAATACTTTCGCTAAAAACATGCAAGACGATTTACAGAAAAGTTTAACTCAATATGGAGCTAACATCGTCATTACCCCACAGTATGAACATTTTACGCTCAGCTATGGCGGACTTTCAGTTCCTGGAGTTGATTACGAAATCCAACATTTGAGCTTAGAGGTATTAACGACCATTAATAATAGTCAAGATCTTTTGATCAGTGACATCGCGCCCAAAATAATGGGGTCCGTCGTTGGGATTAATAAACGTTATCTGATCATCGGAGTAGACTTTCCCAGCGAACTTAAAATGAAACCCTGGTGGCACATTAAAGGACTACAGCCGGGCAACAGCGAAGTTATTATTGGTTCAGATCTTGCACGCCAAGAGAACCTTGTTGTTGGAAACACCCTAGAACTCAACCACCAGAAATATCCTGTGGTCGGGGTGATGCAAGAAACAGGCGGTTCAGAAGACCAGGCAGTCTTCACAAATTTTCCGACGGCCCGAGTCATTACCGGACTGGACTCTTGGTCCATGATCGAACTGAATACGCCTCAACCCGATAAAACTGCAGCCCGTTTGACGGAACTTTTACCAATGGCTAAAGTCGCTGAAATATCCCAGCTGGTTCAGGGCACCAAAGAAAGTGTCGATCGCTTTTCGAATTTCTCCCTCATCGCTTCCACGCTCTTAGGCGTTATTGGTGTTTTAATTGTGTTCGTTACAACCATGGGTAATATTAATGACCGTGTTGCCGAAATTGGGGTCTTCAGAGCCATCGGTTTTAGACGTAAGCATATTTTATCTATCCTGGTTCGAGAAATTACCTTAGTTAGCCTCACAGGAGGGATTTTCGGAGTTCTCTTAGGTGAAATTGTCCCCACTCTACTCAGTCCAATTGTTTTCCAAAAAACTATTTCTTTTCAAGTTAATCCCTTAATGGCTTTGGTTGCCGTAGGTGTCTCTGTCTTAATAGGGATTGTTGCTACGGTGCTCCCAGCTAGGCGTGCCGTTCAATTAGATCCTCTAGAGGCACTTTCCTATATCTAACCTAACTCTTGTGATCATTGCAGCTGCCCTATAGAACTGAACTGGGAGGAATCTATCCATGAGGATTTTATTAGTAGATGATGAGAAGAAGATTACCACTGTCTTGAAAGCCTATCTACAACAAGAGGGGTTTCACGTTAGCACTGCCACAGACGGTCTTGTTGCTCTAACTATGTTTAATGAGAATCCCTTCGACCTTCTCATTCTTGATTTAATGCTTCCTGGGATGTCCGGAACAGAAATTTGTCGAGAAATCCGCAAAATATCCTCTGTTCCCATCATCATGCTCACGGCTCAAGTCGAAGAAGAGGACCGCATCCAGGGGTTAAGTATTGGCGCCGATGATTACATTACAAAACCCTTTAGCCCTCGTGAAGTGGTCGCCCGGGTCCGCGCCGTACTACGTAGAACTAATAACGAAACTTCACCGGTGGCGGACGTGATCTCCTATGATAACGGACTAACTATTGATACGATACAGCATGAAATTCGGCTTAATGGCCAGGAAGTATTTCTAACCCCAACTGAGTTTAAAATTCTTGGTGCCCTAGCGAAACACCCGGGTCGGGTGTACTCACGCGGACAACTGGTAGAAATTGTCCAAGGTCACGATTTTGACGGAGATGACCGCGTCATTGACGCTCATATTAAGAAGATCCGCCAAAAAATTGAAACGACCCCCAGTGACCCTCAACTCGTGCTGACCGTATACGGTATCGGTTACAAGTTTAATCCAAGCGTGGGAGGATAACGATGCGCAAAAAACTATTTCTCTCCACCCTGATCATTGCTTTAATAACGCTTACCCTCAGCATGCTCTCCGTAAAGCTAGTCTTCCAACGCCAGTTTAGTGATTATGTGGCTCAAGCGAATGAAACGACGTTCGGACAGTTACCGACTCGGTTAAGTGCACTTTATGTTAGTAAGGGCACTTGGGATCCTGCGTCTCTAAAGGAGATCATTAATTCCCTACCAGCTGGCACCACGCTAACCCTGACTGATCCAAATGGAAAGCTCATTGCCACTTTAAACAACTCCATGGGAGGTATGATGGGCAATCAAGGCGGCATGATGGGTATGTCTTCCGCTTCCAGTACCAATTATAAAGAGAAACTGCTCACGGTATTAGGTCCAATTGGAACGATCGCTACTGCTTTAGTTCGCTACCCCGCAACAGCACCGATTCTTAATCCCCAAGATGCTCTCTTCCTATCTTCCGTCTTCAGGTCGCTTCTCTACGCTGGAATGTTGGCTCTTATTCTCGGAATACTCCTCAGTTACTATACAAGTCGTCGTCTAGTTGCTCCATTGAAACGTTTAACTCTAGCCGCCGATCGCATTGGACATGGACACCTTGATGAGCATGTTGGAATTCATACCAAAGACGAGATAGGGCAGTTAGCCAACGCCTTTAATACCATGACGGAAAATTTAAAGCGTCAAGAAATACTTCGCAAACAGTTTACCGCCGATATCGCCCACGAACTTCGCACACCTTTAACCTCAATCAAAAGCTATATCGAAGCCTTTCAAGACAATGTACTACCTGCAAATGAAGAAAATCTCTCCTCAATACATGAAGAAATTGACCGTTTGGTTGACCTATCCAGCGATCTAAAAGACTTAAATGTCGCGGAAATAGGGGCCTTAATGCTAACCCTCGAACCGGTGGACTTAAAGCAGCTTCTAGAGAAAGTGGTTCATAGCCTGCATCCGCTCCTGCAACAAAAACACTTAGCTCTGAATTGGAACGTTACCCCAGAACCCCTGACTACGTCAGGCGACGAACGCCTTCTGACAAGGCTCTTCTACAACCTGATTCACAATGCCTATCGGTACTCCAATATTAATGGTAAAATCACACTCTCTCTTGCTCAAACTCTAGATTATGCCGAAATCAAGATCAAGAACTCAGGTTTAGGCATCTCTGAAGAAGATCTCCCTTTAATATTTGAACGTTTTTACCGGGCCGACAAATCCCGCACCCGTGAGACTGGTGGAAGCGGAATTGGCCTAGCTCTGGTTCAGCAAATCATAACCCTCCATCAAGGCAGCGTCACTGTACAAAGCAAGGTCGGGCAAGAGACGGAGTTTATGGTCCGACTTCCTAAAAAAATAAACGTGGTGGCTGAGGATTAGATTCCCTCAGCCACCACGTTTTATTTACTGCTTATTCTTTAATAGTATTTTTCTATTTATTTACCCTCTAAATCCATTTTTCTACTCTGATACTCTGCGGAATCGATCTCACCACGCGCATAACGCTCACGTAGGATGTCCATTCCACTATAATTAACTAGCTGTGTTGTATCTGCTTGAGAGCCTTTGCGACGGAATATATAGATGACCAGTAAGACAATCCCAATTCCTAAGATGAAGTGCATTCCTATTCCCGCCATACCCATCATTCCATATCCGCCCTGTCCATACGCACCATAACCACTATTACCCCAACCGCCGATCATATAAATTCCTCCTTCAAATTTATTGCTACTAAGATCTTAAACTCCATCAACAAACAAACTGCTATCCTTTTTTAATGGATATTGAGTGCTCTAGCCCCGACAGTGTTTGTTTCCGTTCAAGGTATTCTTCTTTATCAATCTCACCGCGCGCATATCGTTCATTCAACAAATCCACTGCGTCATTGCCAGAAGATTGATGGTTCACACAACATGACTTTCCTGTCTTAGATGAATTAAACATATAATAAGCAACGATAGCTAATAGAATTAAACCAATCATCATATAAAATCTCCTTTCACTATTATTCATCATATATTCCTCTCAATTAGTAATTGACTGTTCTCCTTGCGTGTAATTGCCTGTTCCTCTATGTCCTTAGTGTAACTCTCAGATACGATATTCTCATGAATAACTTGTGAATTTCTCATGAAGAAGGAGCCCTGATTATCAAGGCCCCAACAAGTTGTGATGTAATGAAGGTATGTCATGAAGAGTAACTTTCTGTTATCCAAGTTAGAAATTATTCATCCCTTTTAAAACCCAATCGTAGTATCCATTCGTTTAATCTGCCCAATCATGAAATCGACTGTTTCATCGTCCGTAGAAAAAAGCATTTCAATGACTTGTGGACGACTGAGGTTTTTGCTTTCACAAAGTTTATCCAATCTCTTTAGGACCTCTGGGTCTATACTCAAACTTATTTCGACTTTTCGTTTCTGGGTATGCATTTTCAAGCTTTGCCCTCCTTTGTATATCATCTCTATATGTCTATTTTTATAATAATGTAAGTGAACCGCAACCTTTATTTTTACAAGGCCCATTAATCTGAACTTTTCACAGAAAGGAGCCCTGATCCTCAAAAATCAGAGCCCCAAATTTCTAGCGGATTGTATACCACTAATAACTTTGATGAATCATCTTAAACTGTTGTCTTCGGGCCAAAACCGAAAGTGAATAGTTCAGCACGAAATATGTGGCAGCAATCATTCCAAAAACCGTAAAGACCTGACTCGTTGAACCATGTTGTCCTAAGATTATCATACCCTTACCCGTAAGATCCTCAACACCTACAACCCAAACAAACGAGGTGTCCTTTATGACCGTAATGAACTGAGATACTAAGGGTGGAATCGTCTTGTGCATAGCTTGTGGCAAGATAATATGCAGCATGGTATGACGGTAGGAAAACCCCTGTGACTTCGCCGCTTCCCACTGTCCATCATCGATGGAGTTTAGCCCACCTCGCACAATTTCTGCAATGATAGCCGAAGTGAAGACAGCGATGGCAGCAATCCCTGAATTAATTGGTTCTAACGTCGTCATAAACCTAAAAACCAGAATAAATAGAAGCATTGGAATATTTCGAACACATTCGATGTACACGGCTGCTATTCTTCCAAGAATAGGTTGCTTTGAGTATCGAGCAACACCAAGGATGGTTCCAAAGATAAAGCTGATCAATATGGCCATGATGGCAATGTAGAGAGTCGTCACGAGACCTTGACCAAGGAAACGAAATATATCGGGTTGAAGGACATCTTGGATCATGTTGACACCCCCGCCTTACGTTCTAAGCGACGTGTCAGGGTTGCTAAGGGTAAACAAAGAAGGAGATAGAGCAAACCAATGATCACATACGCAGGCCCATAATAGAGGTTGCCGCTTGACCAAGAGTCGGCGCGATACATTAGGTCACCGCCCGCGACCATGGCAAGTACCGAAGTGTTTTTAATCAAGTTCACTGCTTGATTCGTGAGGGGTGGCAAAACTAAGCGAGATGCCTGAGGCAAGATGATATGCCGCATAGCCCCCCAAAAACTAAATCCCTGAGACAAGGCTGCTTCCATTTGCCCCCTGTGGATGGAGTCGATCCCGGCTCTGACCACTTCGGCAATATAAGCGCCATGATATACACCAACACCCAAAACACCCACTGCAAAGACAGGCAACATAACGCCTAGATGAGGAAGCCCGTGATACAGGAAAAAAACCTGGATTACGAGGAGGCCACTGAAAAAGTGCCTTATAAGCATCTTGAGAAGTCGTAGGCATATTAAATAGCCTACGACTTCTTCTTATACAAATGCACTTGAAACCCTGATTTAACGGGGGTTACAAGTGCATTTGTGGTATAATTACAGTA
>DASRMG010000279.1:0-13774 GCA_035648035.1 Desulfosporosinus sp.
AAGCCCCAAGGAATGCGCCAATTAAAGTAAACGGAATTTGCCATTTTACCAGTGGAAGGTGCACTTTCCCTGAGCGGGCAAACGTTATGGAACTATTTAGAGAGGCCATGGAGGCTGCGAATTTATTCGTTCCAAGGGCAAGATGGGGAGGGACACCAACCATTAGTAGGGCAGGTAGACTAATCAGTCCTCCTCCTCCGGCAATGGCGTCGACTAGGGCAGCCAAAAAGCCCAAAATACAGATAATAAAAAGATTTAACACAATATATTCCTCACTTATGATTATTACTGACTAAGTATAACCCCACAGGGTGGAAGAACGCACTATATTTATTTAATAAGTTCTAGGCTAATAGGAGGTGAGTATCATTTCACAAGCTAATTCTAATGAAGTAGACCCTATCCTCATCTTAAACGCCTTACAGAAAGAGTTTCCTGACGCGCACTGCGAGCTAGAGTATCACTCTCCGTTTGAACTGTTGATTGCTACAATATTATCCGCGCAATGTACTGATGAGAGAGTTAATAAGGTTACGGCTTTCCTCTTTACTGAAGCGAATACCCCTAAAGCTGTGATTGCTTTAGGGCAAATAGAACTGGAAAACAAAATTCGTTCACTCGGTTTATTTCATACTAAAGCTAAAAATATTATAGCGGCTTGTCGGGTTCTCGTTGACGAATTCCAAGGTCACGTACCAGAAGAACTAGATCTGTTGAGACAACTGCCGGGTGTGGGACGTAAAACTGCTAATGTCGTCGTCAGTAATGCCTTTGGTATTCCCGCAATTGCAGTTGATACGCATGTTTTTCGCGTCGCTCATCGGCTAGGCGTCGCTCATGGGAAAACACCTGAAAAAGTTGAACAAGAACTCATGAAAATTTTCCCTCGTGAAAGTTGGTCCCTAGTCCACCATCTCTTGATTTTTCAGGGGAGACGAATCTGTGTAGCGAGGAAACCGCATTGTGAAGTATGTCCAGTCTCTGATATTTGTCTATTTTATAATATGTCATGAGATATATGTAGGAACACGGGGGCAGGTGTTTACCCCTCAAGAGAAGGAATTGTGAAACGTAAAGAGAATAGAATAAGAAATACTATGAGAAAATAAAAGGGGTTGATCCTGATGAAATACGTACGTTTTATGAACAAAGAGAACGAAATTAGGTATGGATGTATCCAAGGGGAAAAGATCCAGTTGATGGATAGAAATTTCCTGGATCCTTTGAGTCGCTTAACCAGTGCATGGTTATCTTTAAGCGAAGTCACCTTGTTAGCACCTGTCCAGCCAAGTAAAGTAGTCTGTGTGGGGCTTAATTATGCACTACACATTAAAGAGCTGAATCATGCAGTACCGAAGGAACCCGTTATATTCATGAAGCCGCCTACCTGTGTTATCGGTCCAGATGGGGAGATTATCTACCCTAAGATCAGTCAGCAGGTAGACTATGAGGCAGAACTTGCCGTGGTGATTGGGACCATGATGAAAGATATCACAGAAATAGAGGCACCTAAGGGCATTTTCGGGTATACGTGTGCTAATGACGTAACGGCTAGGGATTTACAAAAGATAGATGGTCAGTGGACCCGTGCAAAATCCTTTGATACGTTTTGCCCGATCGGCCCTTGGATCGTGACGGATGTCGATCCCAGCCAGTTGGATGTGCAACTTTTGCTTAACGGCGTCGTTAAACAGTCCTCTAATACCCGGAATTTTATGACTTCAGTACCAAAACTCGTGAGTTATATCTCCCAAGTCATGACTCTTTTCCCAGGAGATGTCGTTCTGACAGGTACGCCAGAAGGGGTTGGACCAATGCAACCCGGAGACGAAGTCATCGTCAATATTGAAACGATTGGTCAATTACGCAATACGTTAAAATGAAGGGGAACAAGCATGATACGCATGGGCCATAATCCAAATACCAATATGTTACCAATGTTTCATTTTTTGCCAAAAGAACATCCTTTATTGGAGTCAATTACTGCAGAACCTACGGGGCATAATGCAATGTTGTCGGACGGCCGGATTGATATGGCTCCAATTAGCGCATTTTCCTATGGAGAACATTGGGAAGAGTATGCAATTTTGCCAAACCTATCTGTCTCCACCCAAGGAAGGGTAGGGTCAATTCTCTTATTCTCCAAAGTCCCTTTGCAAGATTTGGATGGCTTGACCGTTGCTTTGACAGATACTTCAGCAACTTCCGTGAATATGACAAAGATTTTGCTTCAACATTACTACGGGGTTGTACCTCGGTATCTGACCATGCCATCTGACCTTCAAGGGATGTTTGCCAAGGCAGATGCTGCCCTTTTGATTGCAGATGCTGCTCTTCAAGCAGCTCTAAATAAGCCAAATTGTTATATCTATGATTTAGGTGAAGAATGGTTTAAATACACAGGATCTTCCATGACTTACGCGGTCTGGGCTTTCCCTAAAAGATTAATTTCTGAGCGGGAGGCAGAACTAAAGAGCGTACATCACCTGCTGCTGGAGGCCAAGGAGAAGGCCTTGAGCAACATGGAGGACATCGTTGTGACGTGTCAAACGATGCTTGGCGGATCGCTCGATTTTTGGAGAGATTATTTTGCTCAGTTTAATTATGGACTAGATCATACTCTGATCTCAGGACTCCAGAAATACTTAGATTTATGTTTCGAGCTGAAGCTGTTGCCAAGTCGTCCCATCCTCGAGTTTTGGCCGGAGGCGTAAAACATGGGTTATTGGGTTTACCTGGCGTTATGTAGTAACAATACGATCTACACAGGCGCAACGACGGATCTGATACGGAGAGAGCGTGAACATAACGGTCAGAGTTCAGGAAGCAACAAGGCAAAATACACAGCCGCACATCGCCCGATTTCTTTAGTACAAGCTTGGGAGGTGAGCTCATGGAGCGATGCGCTTCGTTTGGAACACGCCATAAAAAAATGCCTTCGCTCAGAAAAGGATCAATTAATTAAGGATGCGACAATGATTTATCCACTCGCAGCGAGACGTGATCTGACCTTCTTAATTTCAGAGGCCTCTAAAGAATTGCTAAAACAGAAGGATTAAAGGAGCATTTATGTTAAAAATAGCGTTAGTTGCTCATGATGAAAAGAAGCCGGAAATGATCGAATTTGCCAAAACACATCAAGATATCTTGTCCCAGTGTCAATTAACTGCAACGGGTACAACGGGCAAGTTGATTCAACAACATACAGGATTAATAGTGACCGTGCTATTGTCAGGTCCGCTGGGGGGAGATCAACAGATTGGTAGTCTGGTGGCCACCCATAAGTTAGATATGATTATTTTCCTGCGCGATCCACTAACAGCGCAGGCACATGAACCTGACATCGCTGCTTTATTGCGGGTCTGTGATGTTCATAATATTCCTCTGGCAACCAATAAGAAAAGTGCAGAAATCCTTTTGATTTATGTTAAAAGACATTTGAAAGGGGCCGAAAACAATGCCACATGTACAAGTTGAGTTATTAGAAGGTCGCACAGTCGATCAGAAAAGATTACTCGTAGCTAAAGTCACTCAAGCCATTGTGGAATCCATTGGGGCATCCGCGGAAAATGTCACAATTATCATCCGGGACATGCCTAAGGAGAACTTTTCAAAAGCAGGAATACTCGCCTGTGATAAGTAGTTCAGTTCATTATCAGAAGGTACTAAGAAGCAAAGCGCGAAGAGAGATTTCTCTTCGCGCTTTGCTTCTTATAATCTTTAAACGTTGTACGAGGATCCACCCAAGAACTCTCTTAGTATTGAGTTGAAAGGCACCGTAGAAGTGTCCAACTGGTCAAAAAATGAGAGAACGGTTAAGAGATGAACTGCGGTTGCATAATTAGGGCAATCCGGTGTAATGGAGTTCAGGAGACGTTCGGCGTAGGGGCGAAGTGCATTGAGTTCGTACAAAAGACTAGAGTTAAACATAACGTCGGCTTCTTCCTGATACGGAAAAATATTATTATTTTCTCCCCTACGAACACTGTCCCATTGTGCTAGTGTCCGATCGGGCTTAATGCCTCGGAATTTATCATCTCTAACAACTCGACGAATGAGCCGAACATCTGTCGTGGCGACCCGATTATAGTAATCAATATTAAGTTGAAATAGTGCACTAACATAAATCTTGAACATTTGGTTATGATTAAGCGAAGGCACCAAACAAGGGTTCAGGGCATGGATCCCTTCAATAACTAGAATTTCGTCGGGACATAGGTTCATGGTGATACCCGTGGGGGACCGTCGACCACTGACAAAATCAAAGACGGGTGTTTCAACCTCTTCTCCTTCAATGAGTGCACTCAAATGAGTCGCAAGCAGGGGTAAATCAAGGGCTTCTATGCACTCGAAATCGTATTCTCCACAGGAATCGCAGGGGGTGTCTTCTCGTGCTAGGAAGTAATTATCGAGGGAGAGGGCAACTGGGCGCAGTCCATTGACGCGTAATTGAGTTGACAAGCGTTGGGCGAACGTGGTTTTACCGGAGGAAGTAGGACCAGATATCAAGATAACTCGAACGTTGCGTCCTTTATCATAAATTTGATCAGCGATTAAGGATATTTTCTTCTCATGTAAGGCTTCAGCCAGACAGATTAAGTCTTGAGAAGATTTAGCAGTTATAATCGCATTAACATCTTGAACGGTAGAAAGATGTAGGTTTTCTAACCAATGTTGGGTCTCCGAGAAGGTCGCAGAGAGTTTCTCAGGAGAAACGAAGGGAGCAATGGTCTCTGGTTGATCGGCGTTGGGAAAGAGGAGGATAAAACCGGGTGAAAAATGGATGAGTTTAAAGAATTTTAAGGAACCCGATCGGTCTAGAGGAGGGTAGATCGTATGAATTACATGATTGTCTATCTGACATTGATATAAATGACCTTCCCTAGCCTCAGAGGATATGGCCTGATCAGAAAGAACCCAATTTCGTAAATGATCTTCAATGTTCTGAACTTCTCTGGAAGAAAGTAACGAGGCCTCTAGCTCACAATACACACCGTCGAGGATCGAGTGGTCAATTTTGAGTTGCTCTGAGGGAAAAAGATCTTTTACGACCCCGATTAGTCCAAGGATAAGACTTTGGCGATATCTGCGGATGGTATAATCTGACATTCATTGTCCGCCTTTCGAATTTTCTAGGGTTATATAAAATATTCAACAGAAAATCTTACTATCCTCTAATATATTCATAGTAGTTAGGGCTAATTTATATATCATAAGAACAGGTGTGTCTTCCTAGAGAGGATAATTGTCTATGGTGGCGAATATACCATGAATAGCTTATAATAAGATGATCAATTAAAGAAATATACAAACAAAACCAAGGAGGTAGTTCTAGTTGTACGAAAGCACACGGGGTAATCTTACTGGACAAAGCGCATCGCAAGCAATTACATTAGGAATGGTACCAAGCGGAGGGCTTTTTGTTCCTTCAACCATTCCGAGTTTGAATTGGCAAGATCTTCAGGGGTTAGAGTATTGTGATGTTGCCAAGCGTGTTATGGCCCCTTATCTAGCTGATTTCTCCGAAGCAACCCTCTCTGAAGTTGTTAACGTGTATGCCAATGGAACGTTTGATGCGTCTAATCCTGCACCTTTAGTTTCTGTGGGGAATTTTGGAGTCCTGGAACTATGGCACGGGCCTACGGCTGCATTTAAAGATATGGCGTTGCAAGTGTTACCCGACTTACTCAAGGATAGTCTTAAACTAGTTAACTTGGATACAGACGTTTTAATTCTCGTGGCAACCTCCGGTGATACAGGAAAGGCTGCGTTGGAAGGTTTCAAAAACAGAGAAGGCATGCACATTGTTGTCTTTTACCCGGAGGGTGGTGTGAGCCCTGTTCAAGAACGTCAGATGACAACTACCGAAGGGACGAATACGCATGTGGTTGCGGTTAAGGGAAACTTTGACCAGTGCCAAGCAGCGGTAAAACGTATTTTTGCTTCAGAAAACCTGAAGGCACAGTTACTGGAGAAAAAGATGATCTTTTCCTCAGCAAATTCTATCAACTGGGGACGACTTTTACCTCA
Source organism: Desulfosporosinus sp. (assembly GCA_035648035.1). Lineage (GTDB taxonomy): Bacteria > Bacillota > Desulfitobacteriia > Desulfitobacteriales > Desulfitobacteriaceae > Desulfosporosinus. Next base: position 6,031 of record DASRMG010000279.1, read on the forward strand.
AATTGTGTATTATTTCTGGGCGTACTTACAGGCCGTGGAACAGGGGAAGGTCGTGGCAGGAGAAACTATGAATGTCGTGATTCCTACAGGGAACTTCGGTAATTTACAAGCTGCCTATTATGCAAAGTGCATGGGACTCCCGATCGGTCGTATCATTAGTGCTTCTAATAAAAATAATGTACTCGTGAACTTTTTTGAAACAGGGGTCTATGAAAGTCAGCGGACGTTTTATCAAACGATTTCTCCATCTATGGATATTCTGGTATCGAGTAATTTTGAGCGTTTTCTCTATGAGATGAGTGGGCGAAATTCAGAGCACATTCAAGCCTGGTATGATGCCAAGAACAAGGGAACCTTTACAGTTGATTTAATGACTTTAAAACGGTGCCAAGAGACTGTCTATGCTGGGTGGGCTAGTGAAGACGAAACTCTTGAGACAATAGCCAGGAATTATCAGACCTATCAGTATGTCTTTGACCCTCATACGGCGGTAGCAATGAAAGTGTACGAGGATTATCTTTCCACGACGAACGATCAAACATACACAGTGATCGCCTCAACGGCAAGCCCTTTCAAATTTGCTTCCAATGTGTTAAAAGCTTTAGAAGGACAGAAAGAGCAAAGTTTGAGGAACGAATGGGCGGCGCTTGATGATCTAAGTCAATTAACTGGATGGAGAATACCTTTGGGGTTACAAGGGTTAGATAAAAAACCAGCAAAAACCGTTGAGGCGTGTGAGCCGGAAGGGATTGCTGAAATCCTTCAGAAAATGTTTGTGTGATGTTTCGTGAAAAAACCTGATTTCGTAAGCTAAGCAAGCTTACGAAGTCAGGTTTTAATTTTATAGATGCTTCTGTCTTAAAATTATCATCAATAGAGCAGAAGCAGAAGGTCGTTGGTCGTTGGTCCGGAAGATCTTATCTTTCGTGTAATACTGTTCAAGTTGGAGGGTGAATAAAAAAAAGAGAGAAGATTTAATCTGCTCTCTTTAAAAGATGGTTTCATCGGGCAGGGCTTTGGGGTAGGAACCCAACAGTTTTACGGAGATATGTGCCTCTTTGAGTGTCCATAAAACATCTTGAATAGGGGGGGAAAATACATAACCCTCTACATCTACAAAGAAAACGTACTCGCCCAGCTTCCTTTTCGAGGGACGCGATTCGATTCGGCTTAGGTTGATCTGGCGTTTGCTGAATTCTCCCAGAATACGGTATAAAGAACCGGGCGTATTATTTGCGATCACAAGAAGCGATGTTTTATCTTCGCCACATGACATTTCCGCGAGGGAGTGACCGACTAAGACGAAACGTGTGGCGTTCAAAAGGACATCTTGAATACGTTCTTGCAGAAGGTGAAGGTTATAGAGGTGGGCGGCTCTACGCGGTCCGATGGCGGCCCAGTTTTCACGGATGGAGGATATCTTATGAGCCGCCTCAGCAGTGCTTAAACTAGTGATCTGCTCAGCGCGCGGGAGATGTTTCTCTAGAAAATCCCGGCATTGGCCTATAGCCTGTTCATGAGAATAAACTCGTTCGATTTGAGCAAGTGGCATTGGCTCAAGCGTCAAAAGACATTGATCAATGGGATGAACGAATTCATGGGTGATAAAGAGATGCTCTGTTTGGCCAAGTGTATCCATCGTCACGCCAACTTGTCCTTCTGTAGAATTCTCCAAAGGAACAAATGCCCAATCTATCTCCATGTTATTACAGGCGAATAATAAGCGAGGTATTGTTGGGAAAGGAATAAGTACTGGCGGTGTTTCGTTAAATTCTGGCTGAGAGGCTAAAAACAAATGGATTGCCTCTTCCGAAAAACTCCCTTTTGGACCCAAATAGCCCATCTTCTTCATGCATTTCTCTCCTCGCTCTCCTACAAGATATTATGCTAACTATCATAATACACATGGACATTCACAGCAAGTGTTATTATGATGTGATAGATTTGTCAAGGGCTCTACATCGAGTAAAGTGGTACATCAATTGTTTAGGATGCTCGTCTATAGCATGAACGTAGCAAAATAAAATAAAATTTTAACCATAAAGTATTGACCCTTATCTGAATACTTGCTAAACTTAAAGTCAGTGAGATGTTCTACGTCCTACAACCAGAAAAGGTGGGGGCGGAGCCGATCGTGTGAACGTAAGCTCAAAGCAACAATGAACAAATTATGAGGAGGAAAATTATGAAAAAATCTCGGTTTGTTAGTAGCTTGGCAATTCTACTTATCCTGGCTGTTGGCCTTGTCGGTTGTGGTAACACTGCGGCACCAACACCGACTGCAGCAAAAGACGAATTTAAAGTTGGCTTGGTAACGGATGTGGGTGGACTTAATGACAAAAGTTTTAACTTCCTAGCCAACAAAGGGCTGGAAAAAGCAGTTAAGGATCTTGGCGTCACTAAGGGTGTTGTAGAGTCAAAACAAATGACCGATTATGAAACAAACCTCAGTCGTTTTGCTGAAGAGAAATACAACTTAGTTATTGCGGTGGGATTTTTAATGTATGATGCAGTTGAGAAGGTCTCAAAAGATTATCCAGATGTGAAATTTATGATTATTGACTCATCCATTACTGATCGTCCAAACGTGGCTTCTGCTATGTTTAAAACTGAACAGTGTGGATACTTGGTTGGCGTATTATCCGGCTTAATGGAGAAAACACCTGGAATTCCGAATGCGTTGGGTAAAAACACAGTCGGTCTAATCGGTGGTATGGCCATTCCCCCTGTCAATGATTACATTGCTGGATTTATTCAAGGGGCTAAGAGTGTCAACTCTGATATCAATATTGACTTAAAGTACACAGGAAAGTTTGATGATCCTGCTCTCGGTAAACAAATGGCACTGTCTCAAATCGCTGGGGGTGCCGATATTGTGTTCCATATTGCCGGTGGATCAGGGACAGGCGTTATTGATGCAGCAAAAGAAAAGAATGTCTATGCAATTGGCGTCGATGCGGATCAAAACTACATGGCTCCCGATAATGTTATTACGAGCGCCTTAAAGGGTATGGATGTTGCTACCTTTGATATCATTAAAAGCGTGATAGATGATAAATTCAAAAGCGGTGACGTGCTCTTTGATCTAAGTAATGATGGCGTTGGTTTTGCAACCCCAACGAAAGTAGTCCCTCAAGAAGTCACCGATAAGGTGAACGATGCTGCAAAACAAATCAAAGACGGAACGATTAAAGTGACCACTGCAATACCAGACGGTTATAAATAAGAGACTTTAAGGTTGTTCGATTGACGAAACACAAGTGGGTTGCTTCATATTCCGTATGGCGCAACCCATTTCTAATGGAGGGGACTATGCGAACCTGTTTAGAAGTGAAAAATGTTACCAAATCATTTCCCGGAGTGATCGCTAATAATCAAGTCAATCTTGATGTGCGCGAAGGCGAAATCCATGCAATATTAGGTGAAAACGGTGCCGGTAAATCCACACTCGTAAAACTTATCTATGGACTATATAAGCCCGACTCGGGGAGTATTCGACTTTATGACGAGGCGCTCAACTTCTCAAGTCCCCGTCAGGCCATTCAAGCTGGTATCGGAATGGTACATCAGCATTTCATGCTGATACCTGCGTTGACCGTTGCGGAAAACATTGTTCTTGGTGAGGAACCAGGCAGGCTTCACTATCGCCGCAAGGAAAATGTTGAGATGGTTCGCCAACTTGCCAAGCAGTACCATATGGAGATCGATCCCACTGCAAAAGTAGGGGATTTGACCGTCGGGCTTCAACAACGTGTTGAAATTCTGAAAGTGTTTTATCGTAAGGCCAAGTTACTCATTCTGGATGAACCCACAGCCATGCTAACGCCTCAAGAGGTGGGAGAATTAATCCTGGTTATGGAACGTGTGAGGTCGCAGGGAATCCCAATTATATTTATTAGCCATAAGCTAGACGAAGTGAAGCGTATTTCGGATCGTGTCACGGTCATGAGAGCAGGAAAGACCGTTAATACTGTTGAAACTAAGTCAACAACACCTCAAGAACTTGCCAATGCGATGGTTGGACATGAAGTGGTACTTAGTGTGTCTAAACCACCTCAAGTGCCAGGAAAACCGGTTTTAGAGGTCGAAGATATAGTGGTCATGTCCAACCGAAATGAAAAAGTTAAAGGCGTCAGTTTTCAGATTCGACGCGGAGAAATCTTTGGTCTTGCAGGGATTGATGGTAACGGCCAGTTTGAACTTGTGGAAGCTATAACTGGGCTGATGCCTAGCAAAAGTGGGCACATTCGTTTACTAGGCACTAACATCACGTCCTATTCGGTACGTCGGAGAATTAAAGCTGGGATTGCTTATATTCCACAAGACCGTCAATTAGATGGGCTCGTGATGGATTTTGAGCTGACAGAAAACTTCGTTCTTCGTGACTTTTTTAAACCGCCCTTTGCGCGTGCCGGCCAAATGAAAAAGAAACCTATCGAGGATTACGCGACACGACTATCAGAAGCTTTTGACGTTCGGCCGAGACATATTCACGCACTCGCCGGGAATCTTTCCGGTGGAAACCAGCAAAAAGTGATTTTAGCCCGTGAAGTGTCTCGAGACCCTGAATTACTCATCGCAGCTCAACCCACCAGAGGGCTAGATGTCGGTGCTATTCAGTTTATCCACAACAAACTTTTGGAGTTGCGTGCCGCGGGTAAGGCCATACTCTTAGTTTCTTTGGAATTAGATGAGATTATGGCTTTATCAGATCGGATTGGTGTTATTCATGCTGGTCGTTTAATGGGCATTCTGCCGGGAGGACAAGTCACACGTGAACAGCTTGGTTTATTGATGACTGGAGTAGATTTGGAGAAAGAGGGGTAAATTATGCAAAAGACAATAGAAGGATTAGTTACCCCTTTTGTAGCGATTGTCATTGCCCTCCTCATTGGTGCAGGTGTGATGCTCGTGACGGGTAATAATCCTGTGCTAGCGTATGGGGCTCTTTTTTCTGGAGCGTTTGGCTCTACCGTGAATTTGTCCAATACGTTTGCTAGTGCGATTCCCTTAATCCTCTCAGGATTAGGTGTTGCCATTGGTTTTAAAGCGGGCTTGTTTAACATTGGGGCGGAGGGCCAATATTGGATTGGGAGTATGGCCGCTGTATGGACCGGATATTCCGTTCATGGGCTTCCCCCTATCCTACATATTTCTTTGTGCATCGTTGTGGGAATGCTGGCGGCTGGCCTTTGGGCTGGAATAATTCCTGGGTTGGCTAAGGCTTATGTGGGTGCACACGAAGTCATCACAACCATGATGATGAGTTACATTGCAATATTTTTGAGCCACTATATGCTGGAAAATGGACCGATGATGCAACCTGGTTTTACCCCACAATCCCCTGTGATCCTTCCCTCCGCCACGTTAGGTAAGCTCGTGGATAGAACGCAACTGTCATGGGGCCTAGTCATTGCCTTGGTTGCCTGTATTCTTGTCTATTGGTTGCTTTATAAAACAACGTTAGGTTATCGCTTAAGAGCCGTTGGCTTGAATGCACGAGCAGCGAGCTATGCAGGAATTAATGTACCCTTCCATTTGGTGCTAGCTTTATTTATTAGTGGTATGTTCGCTGGTTTAGCGGGTGCCGTACAAATGCTGGGCGTGCAACATCGCCTCTATGATAGCTTCTCATCGGGATACGGATTTACAGCGATTGTGGTTGCGCTTCTAGCCAATAACAATCCCTTTGGTGTCATTCTTGCTTCAATCTTCTTTGCGTCTTTGTCTACTGGAGGTCAGTCAATGCAGCTGGTTTCAGGGGTCCCAGCTCATTTGACGGATGTTATTTCTGGGATCATTATTTTCTTAGTCGCGTCGAAGGATATTGTGAAAATAGTTCAAAAACGATGGCGCAGACGACAAATCCTTGCGCCCGTAAAGGAGGCGTGACGTATGCTTTGGGATGCATTGATGAGACCAGATCTATGGGCGGCAACGCTGGCTATGGCTACGCCGATTGCTCTTCCTGCACTGGGAGGGACCTTTTCTGAGCGTAGTGGCGTTGTAAACATCGCCATGGAAGGAATTATGCTAATCGGAGCCTTTTTCGGAGTACTATTTGCGTATTATACCAATAGCGCCTGGCTCGGTTTACTTGGGGCAGTATCCATGGGCGCGTTGATCTCAGTGATTTTTGCCTACGCCACGGTAACGCTCGGAGCGGATCAAGTAATTGTGGGGATGGCTGTAAACATTTTCGCAGCAGGCCTCACTGCATTTTTACTCAATACGATTTTCGGGTATGGTGGAACACCCCGTGAAACACCTGCCCTACCCAATATAACGATACCAGGAATCACGGATATACCCTTTGTGGGCCCTGTCCTAGGTCATCAAAATGTTATGGTCTATTTAATGCTGGTGTTAGTTGTTGCGTCCCACTATTTCCTGTTTCATACGAATTTAGGTTTGAGAATTAGAGCTGTGGGAGAAAATCCTCAAGCCGCTGACACCGCAGGGCTTAATGTTCAGGGCCTTCGTTATCTAGGCGTTATCATTGGGGGAATGCTTTCTAGTTTAGGGGGAGTTTATCTCGCCTTAGGATTATTAAATAGTTTTGAAATTAATATGAGTGGTGGACGGGGATACATTGCCCTTGCTGCTATGATTTTTGGCAAATGGACACCCTTTGGTTCCTTGGGAGCTGCCTTGATGTTTGGGTTTGCAACGGCTTTAAGTATGATCTTACAAGGCGGCGGCATATCTTCGAATATTATTCAAATGCTTCCGTATGCTCTAACAATATTAGCATTAACAGGATTAGTCGGCAGGAGTACGGCTCCTGCGGCGGATGGGGTTCCGTATAATCCCAATAAGTAATAGATTCAGGAGGGCGAGGGTCATGGGTCGTATTCATCAACGTGGAAAATCCCTCTCAGATCTAGTCCGGTTAGAGCTTTTAGATGAAATCCGTAGGGGAAAATATCTGATAGACAGTCAACTTCCCAATGAAGAAATATTATCTCAGGAACTGGGGGTCAGTCGCAATACCCTTCGCGAAGCGTTAAAAGTTTTAGAATCAGTGGGAGTTGTGGAGAAAAAGCACGGTCTGGGTACCTTTGTTCGAGCAGAATCATGCCCAAAAGGGAAGCCTGGACTAGAGGTCCTCTTTCGCGTGACCGATGCAATATTAGAGCTTGGAATGACGCCTGGGACAAGCAGTATCGAATTTGAAAGCTGTTCTGCAGACTCACGCGTTGCAGGGAAACTGGGGATCATCACAGGGACTACGGTGAATCAACTACTAAGAGTCCGAACGGCAGATGGCGTTCCTGCGATTTATTGTATTGATATGTTTTCTCCCATCGTAGGAGATCTAGAGGTTGAAGCGATTAAATCATCCGTCTTCTCGTATCTTGAAGAAGTAAAGGGAATCCGAATCGCTTATGCGTCGACAGACATTCGACCCATTGTTGCAGGGAAGGAACTAGCCGCTAAATTGGAGATCACGGCAGCAAGCCCCTTGCTTTTGTTAGATGAAGTTCATTTCGATCAAGCGGATAACCCAATTTTCTATTCACGCCTGTTTTTCCGATCTGACTATTTTATCTTTCATGTTGTAAGAACTAGGTAAACTCTGTGAAAAGAGGACTCATGTTATGGAGGCCACTGAAAAAGTGCCTTATAAGCATCTTGAGAAGTCGTAGGCATATTAAATAGCCTACGACTTCTTCTTATACAAATGCACTTGAAACCCTGATTTAACGGGGGTTACAAGTGCATTTGTGGTATAATTACAGTA
>DASRMG010000280.1:0-7297 GCA_035648035.1 Desulfosporosinus sp.
CTTCTGCCATCTGAAATACCCCCAGCCAAATAATTGCTGAGTTTAGATTACCAGATCGGTCGAGCAAAGTCCAGCATTATCGTTTTTAAACAGTTTCATAAATAATATTTTCCATTTTCTTCATGCTTAAAATGGGTTATAATTAATTCAATAAAATATGATCTGACATAAAAGCATTTCCTCCTTTTATATTTAGAAGCTCTTCTAAAAGAATGTTTGCTAAAGCATGAAAAATATACAAGACAGAAGTGTATTGAGTAGCCAAGCTCCAGTTATGCTGAATTCCTAGCGCAATGGTTACAGCCTAACTGTAGGCAGTCTGCGGGCTCTCATGCTCATAGAGCCCTGGAACAGTAGCCTACATACAGGCGCTTTGCAGGGCTGAAACTACAATTTCATCTCGCCAAATTGTAATAGGTTTTAGATTGAGCAAATATGTTATATACTTGAGTATAAAAACTATTTAGAAAATTCTAGTAATTAGGGACTTCGAGCTTCGTAAGGAAATTTAACTTTTCCTTATGTGAAAGGGTTCTGTTGTTGTATTTGACCTTGAAATGTATCAAGGGGTTTTGCGAGGAGAACGGATTGTATGGCAAGTAAATATAGGAGATCCCATTATTGAGGGTTCGTCAGCTGCGCTGGCCATTAAAACAGGGAAGCTAATCGTCAAGGAAATTGGGGCAGAGGTTATGGGATTTCCTTATTATGCAGTGGCTTTTCCGCTGATTGTCGATGGCGAAGTAATCGGAGGGATGGCCGTGGGTGTCCCAAAAGAACTAAGCCATATCAGTGAGGAATTAAAAGGAACCTCTTTTGAACTGGCTACATCTCTGCAACAAATGTCGATTGCTATCGAGCAGATCGGACTAACGGTGCAGAGCCTTGCAGAATCGGGGCAGACAGTAGCTCTTGGTTCCCAGAGTGTGCATGATAAATCCCTCAGAACAGAAGAAGTGGTACAATATATCAATTCTATCGCCAAAAACACAAAACTCTTGGGTTTGAATGCTTCTATTGAAGCGGCACGGGCCGGTCAAGTCGGCAGAGGGTTTAGTGTTGTGGCCTCAGAAATCCAAAAAATGGCTGTTAATAGTGCGGGATCGGCGGCGGAAATCCAGGAAATGATGCGCGGTATGCAAAAAATGCTCGGTGACATGGTGACTAAATTAGAAAAATTTAGTGATCATACTCAAAATGCTTTGGCGGCGATTGAGGAAATAGGAGCTTCGATACAATCACTCGCTCAAACGGCGCAACATTTACAAGGCTTGGCTGAAAAATTATAGACTTCCTTCAACTGTAGCGTTATAGGTACATGTTGTAAAAACGCAACACTGTATTGAAATAGGGTAAAATAAAGAGTTTATGTTAAAAATGTACCCTGTAGATCGGACAGCAATGGATTTTAAAAACCCTTTTATTCGGACATGGTGATTTTTGAAACTCTTTGTTCAGGACAGGAGAGTTTTAAAATACCTTGACTTCGGACAAATAGAGTTTTTGACTCCAGTTCAGATAGGTATTAAAATAAGTTTGATCTGAAACGGAGGGATATTGTATGGCCAACAAAAAATTTACTGAAGAGGAGATGAATCATCTCAGAGCGAGTTTTTATGTTTTGGATGTAAGCCCCAGCATTGTGCATTTCTCGATAGCGTTTAAGGAAAAGTTCTGGACCTCAATACTAATGAGTAAAGCTCCTCGTGAAATAGTTATTGAACTGGGTATCGACCCGTCGGCGAGAATCGGGTAAATGGCTTAAAAACTATGATTCGGAATGAAGTACGTGCACGAAAGGGATTTAGGGATCTGGAGACATACGGGACGTATGTCAAGGTACTGTTCAGTTGGAGTTATTTATGGTATAATATGGCATTAATATGTATTAATTTAAGAAACTAAAAAAGGGAGTGAATTTATTGTCGATATCCCAAAAGGATCCTAGTCAGAAGTACACTTATGGCGATTATCTAACATGGCCTGAAGGAGAAAGATGGGAGATAATTGATGGTGTGCCCTATATGCAAGCAGCACCAACTTGGCAACATCAAGCAATTGCTGGTGATATCTTTGCTCAATTTTATAATTTTTTAAAGGATAAATCTTGTAGAGTATTTGCTGCTCCTTTTGACGTTTGTATTTCTAAAGATAACGAAAGTGATGAGGAAATCTCAAATATCATTTCACAACCAGATATTGTGGTTGTATGTGATGAAAGCAAACTTAAAAAGACTGGATACTTCGGAGTACCTTCACTAATTGTTGAAATTTCATCCCCCTCTACAGCTAGGAGGGATAAACTTATAAAGTTCAATCACTTTGAAATGGCTGGTCTGGAAGAGTATTGGATTGTTGAACCTGAGAACAAGCTTGTAAACGTTTTTGTTCTGCAAGAAAACAAAAGATATGGTAGACCAGATATTTATACCGATGAGGATAAGATAATGGTGACCACATTTCCAGAATTAATAATTGACCTAAAGTCAGTTTTTGCTAACCTTTGAAAGATCGTTATTGTAGGAATCGACATTTTGCATATTTCTATCCCTTCAGTGGTAATACTGAAGGGATTCTTGACGTGTAGAAATAAGGATTGACAAGAGTTCCGCTCATGGTATTATGAAGTGAGTAATCACTCATTTAAGATTTTGAATGAATTTAGAATTTTGGAGGACCCTATGAACAAAAACCAAGAAACTAAAAGCGAAGTGAATCAAAGAAAGAAAACGGTAGAACAACGACGACAGGGCATTCTTGAAGCCAGTCTCAGAATTTTCGCCAAAAAAGGGTATAATGGCTCCACGACGGCTGAAATAGCACGGGCTGCTGGGGTCGCAGAAGGGACCATCTTCCGACATTTTGCCACTAAGAAAGACTTGTTGATTGCAGTGTTAGAGCCAAAAGTCTTAAATGGATTAATCCAACTCGATAAGGAACATGGAGATGATACACCGATAGACTTTTTCCGGCGATTTCTGATGAACCGTTTGGAGCTACTTAACGAAAATGACTCTCTTGTGCGTTTCATGTTTGCCGAAGCACAGTATCACGTCGAAGTCAGGGAGGCTTTGTTTAAAGGGATTTTAGGGCAAGGAATAAGTATCATCAGACCGTGGTTTGATAAGGGTGTCGAGCAGGGGGATTTTAGAGATCTACCGTTTCTGCCCACTATGCGGAGTTTTATGGGGATGGTCATGTTTTACGGATTATTTGGTCAGGTTATGTTAGGTATCTCTCCCGAAAAAACAGTCGAAGAGGTGGCGGGCAATATTCTAGATATTTTCTTACATGGTGTAGCGGTTCATAAAGAACAATGAGCCAAACGAAATGTCTTGAGTTTTAAGGGAGCAGGAGGAGAAAGCATGAAAAGGAAACTTGCAGTCGTTGTTGGTGTTCTGACCCTTATTACCCTGTCAATCTTCTTGGGTAACAGGTATCTGAACCGCCCCGTTGCCACTATTACGTATGCTGGTACAATCGAAGGAACCGAACTTCCTGTGCAACCCGAGCTCGGTGGCAGGATTGTCGACTTACCTGTGCGTGAAGGTCAGATGATAAAAGTCGGTGACATAGTTGCTAAACTGGATGACAGGCAGGCTAAAATTTCTCTGGCTTCCGCGAAGAGTCAACAAACTCAGGCTCAAGCCAAACTCAACGATTTGTTAGGTGGCGCGCGGGTAGAGGAGATCCGACGCCTTGAGTCCGTAGTGACACAGGCGAGGGCAAATCTAGCTGCTCTAGAGCCGAATCTGAAATATGAGGAAGATAATCTGGCCACGAATCAGACACTTTATGAGGGTGGCGCAATTAGTAAGCAGGTCGTTGATGCTCTGCAAAATAAAATAGATACGCTAAAAGCACAATATAATAGCGTACAAGCGAGTATCAAGGTTGCTCAGGCTAGCGTCGACCAAGCTCAAGCCGGTAATACACAACCAACGATTCAGGCTCAGAAAGCTGCGGTAGATATTACAGCTCAGTCCGTTGAAATGGTTGAACTGAGCTTAAACAAACTAATTATTAGAAGCCCCATCAGTGGACAGGTGATCTACAAGCACGTCGAGCTCGGTCAAGTTGTCAATCCTGGTACTGCTTTGATTACAATGCTTGATCCGAAGGAATTGTGGATAAAAATATATATTCCAGAAGCAAAACTCAGTGAGGTGAAAGTGGGAGGAACGGCTTTACTAGCTGTCGACTCTTACCCTGGCAAGACGTTCAAAGGACAAATCCTATACGTTAGTAACCAAGCAGAATTCACACCCAAGAATGTGCAGACTAAAGAAGGACGAACGACCACCGTCTACGCGGTTAAACTGAGTATTACCGAAGGTCAAGGTCAGTTGAAAGCGGGTATGCCAGCGGATGTGACCCTGCAGTAGAGGAGTGAGAAAAATGAAGCTGGCTATTGATTGCCAGGGCCTTGTCAAACGGTTTGGCACCTACACTGCAGTTCAAGCGGTAACCTTTCAGATCCCTCCCGGAAAAATAATGGGTTTTGTCGGACCCAATGGGGCGGGTAAAACGACCATCATTCGTATGTTGTGCGGAGTTTCGGTGCCTACCGAGGGGCAAGCCACGGTGCTTGGCTTTGACGTCCTGACTGAGCCTGAGGAAATCAAACAACGCATCGGTTATATGTCCCAAAAGTTTAGCCTCTATGACGATCTAAGTGTCAAGGAAAATCTTGATTTTTATGCTGGGGTGTATAGCCTGAGGGGAAAGTATGCCCGATCCGCGAAAACGCAGGTCATTGAACGTATCGGTTTGGGAGAGCGAACGTCACAGATGGTCTCTTCCCTCTCTGGGGGTTGGAAGCAACGGGTAGCCTTAGCCTGCGCTTTACTTCATAATCCACAACTGCTGATTCTGGATGAACCGACGGCTGGGGTGGATCCGGTGTCCCGACGAGTTTTTTGGGATCTGATTCATCAGCTGGCCAAAGAAGGGGTGACTGTTTTAGTCAGTACCCACTATATGGATGAAGCGGAAACCTGTGACTTTTTGGGCTTTGTCTTTCACGGACAGCTGATTGCCTTTGGCTCACCTCAGGAGATGAAAAAAAGAGAAGCGAAGGATAATTTAGATGATCTCTTTATTTACTTTGTCGAACATGAAGCCTCGGATGATCCTCGAAACCTGATTATTAAAAAAGGAGGGCGAGGCTAATGCGGAGATTTTCCTGGGTGCGTTTTGTGGCAGTTCTGAAAAAGGAATTTCTCCACATTTTTCGGGACCGTGCCAGCCTGATCATGGCCATTGCCATGCCGATTGGGATGCTCCTTTTGTTTGGCTATGCGGTGAACACAGATGTGGAGCACCTCTCTACGGTTGTTTGGGACCAATCACAAACGGCGGATAGCAGAGATTTTATTACTTCGCTTCGTAACACTCAATACTTGGATCCGGATAACTTCGTTCAAGGCTATAAAGAAATTGAAGGGTATTTGGATAGTGGAAAAGCTCGTGCAGCAGTCATCATTCCTCCTGATTTCGGTAAAAGTATCCAAGGACAAAAACAGGCAAATGTCCAGGTTTTGATCGACGGGTCAGATCCCACTGTAGCTCGGGCGGTTAAGTCCGCAGTTCAAACGCTAGGATTGGATAAATCGTTGCAGCTTCAGAGCCAACGCCTTGTTGCAATGGGTACTGCTTCAGGAACGAATATGGCGCTCAATATCGAGACAAGGGTCTGGTACAACCCAGATATGAAATCCAAGAACTTTAATATTCCAGCTTTAATCGGTCTAATTCTACAAAATGTGATTGCCATGCTGACCTCATTTTCTATCGTGAGGGAGAAGGAACGTGGCACCATGGAGCAATTAGTCGTGACTCCTATACGCTCTCTTGAGTTGCTTATGGGTAAACTTCTCCCCTACGTGTTTATCGGATTTGTTTCTCTGTCCTTAATTCTTGCTGTAGGGATTTTCTGGTTTGGAGTAGTGCCACTCGGAAGTGTATCGCTTTTGGTTTTTCTGGCTACCATTTTTCTCGTAAATGTTCTAGCAATCGGACTCTTGATCTCTAGCGTTGCTAAGTCTCAGTTGCAAGCAATGCAGATGACGTTTATCTTGATCTTGCCTTCGATTCTTTTGTCTGGTTATATCTTTCCCCGGGAAACAATGCCCAAGTTGTTACAGCTGATAGGTGGGTTATTACCCTTGACCTATTTTTTGGACATCGTGCGAGGTATCTTCCTTAAAGGGGTGGGGTTGCAGTACCTCTGGCAGGACACCCTTGCGTTATGCGCCTTTGCTTTTATTTTTTTAGCCGTCTCAGCAAAAAAATTCAAGAAAACATTGGATTAAGTCATGTGAGGGAGATTGTTGGCCGATTTATTATGTGGTTGGATTAAGATGGTATAGTATAACGATATATGGTAGCCGGGCTTAGTGGTATAAGCTAATAGCTTGGAGAATTGATGGGAGTGTATAAACTATGAAAAAGTTTAATATTGTGATGCTAAGTGCCCTACTTTTAGTGTTGCTTGCAGGTTGTGCAACGAAGGCGCCTGTAGCACCGCAGACAACCCCGCCAAGTCAACCGGCAGTTCAGGGCAAGACCTGGAGTAAGGAACCAACAATGCAAATTGACCCCAATAAACCTTACCATGCAATCATTCACACGAATCTCGGCGATATCAGTCTTAAGTTATTTCCCGAGGATGCACCAAAAACGGTTAATAATTTCATCTTTTTGGCGCATAATCAGTTTTATGACGGATTAAAATTTCATCGAGTGCTTAAAAGCTTTATGATCCAAACCGGCGATCCAAAAGGAGACGGGACGGGTGGCCCGGGTTATAAATTTACCGATGAGCTATCGTCTAAACATAGGTATGCGTCTGGAGTTGTAGCAATGGCTAATTCCGGGCCAAATACAAATGGTAGTCAATTTTTTATCGGCTCAGGATCAGATGTTGCAAGACTAAACCAAAACCCTGATTATACAATTTTTGGTCAAATAGACGCCGGTATGGATGTCGTGGATAAGATTGCCAGCGTGAAGGTTGGCCCCAACTCCTCGGGCGATATGAGTTCGCCACTCGAGTCAGTGACTATGAAGTCGGTGGAAATATTAGAAAAGTAGTACTAATCCTTATAGGGTGGTAAGAAACTAGGCATTTGAGCAGGGAGTGGAGAGATAATGGAACCAGCAAAACGTCTTGATAGTCTCGGGGCGTCAGTTTTTAGCGAAATGGACAACTTAAAACGAGAATTGGAGCGAGCAGGGAAACATTTAATCAATCTTAGCATTGGCAGCCCAGACCGAGCACCAGACTTAGAAATCC
>DASRMG010000281.1:0-6828 GCA_035648035.1 Desulfosporosinus sp.
GTGCTACCCTACCACCAAGATACGAGTTCTCCTCAACCAGATAAATCTCGCTTCCTGCCTCGGATGCTTCCACAGCGGCTGTTAGTCCGCTTATTCCCCCTCCGACCACTAGAATACTCTTATTTGCCATCCTGCTACCTCCTTTATTTATCGTTTCAAATCAACTCGTGAACTAAAGAACAACCTTTAATAACAGGAAAATGATTTCTTTCACATGAATAAGCATTAGCTCATTTAGGAATATATAATCTGCTAATCTGACGTGCAATGATTTAAAAATTATTTTGACATGACTTCTTACTAGCTAAGACTAGCACTAAAGTCATAATGAGTCAATATGGCGGTAATCAATATATCGAATGCCTAACTGTATTATTAGTGAATTATTCTTTATAATACTTCGAGATAGTTTACTTTAATATACATCATTCCAACTTTGTAGACACTTCATAACGTTGTTCCAAGCGCTCTTGGTCTTAGCCATAGAAATATCTAATTAAGAGACCGCAGATCCTGCTATCGATTTTTTAAATTCTCATGTCAAAAACTAATTATCTGTACAGCTTAATTAAGGCCTGGGTTCCACTGTTTTCTTCGCCTTGTTCTGCAAGTTTATCGTACATTGATTTAGCCAACTCTAAGCCTGGTGTAAGCAAACCCATTGCTTGAGCAGTCGTTAAAGCAATCGTCATATCCTTAATAAAATGTTTTACATAAAAACCCGGCTCAAAATTATTAACAAGCATGCGTGGAGCCAAATTAGTGAGCGAAAAACTCCCAGCTGCTCCGGATTCGATGCTCTTCAAAACAGTTTCCGGGTCCAACCCAGCAGTTTTTGCATATGCGATGGCCTCACATACCCCAATCATCGTCGAAGCAATCGCAATCTGATTACACATTTTTGTGTTCTGACCAGCTCCAGCTTTGCCTTGTAACACAATGTTTTTTCCCAAGAGGTTAAAAATTGGAACAAGGGCGTCATAGACGACTTGGTCTCCACCTACCATAATGGCCAAACGAGCTTCTTGGGCACCTATATCCCCTCCCGAAACTGGAGCATCTAATGCATACATTCCCTTGGCAAGAGCCTCATCATATATTTTTATTGCCAAGTCAGGCGCTGATGTAGTCATATCCACTAAATAGGTTCCGAGTTTTGCATGATTGATGATTCCATCATGACCTAAATACACTTCTTCAACATCTTTAGGATAGCCGACCATGGTGATAATTACTTGACATTGAGACGCCAATTCTGCGACGGTTCCTTGCCAAACCGCCCCCATTTGGATTAACTCTTCTGCTCTAACTTTTGTGCGGTTAAACACTAGTACTCGATAACCCGCTCTTAATAAATGACCGGCCATACTCTTGCCCATAACGCCAGTACCTACAAAACCGATGACCGCATTTTGTTTAGTCAGTGTCATTAATATCGCTCTCCTTCCAAAACCTCAAACCGGACCTAGCTTCTATGTTAGTAAACGCGCGCGATTAGCAGAGAGATAGACAGGCTTGATCCTGTCTATCTCTCTGTTATCTAAATTATTTGTTTGCTTTCCATAGGCCATGAACGTTGCAATATTCTCTAACCTCTATTACATCGTCTGCTTTGACCAAGAACGAAGCTTCTGGTGCTTGACCTGGAGCTAATTCAGCTCTGAGAACTTGATCTTTGGTTAAAACTTCAATAAATACGATGTAATGTTTTTCCTCCATCGGATGAGCCACACTACCTACTTTAACTTTTATTCCCCCGTCGACAGACTCAATGACAGGGACATGTTTTTCCAGACTGGCATCTTTAGCGCCTGCTTCCAGTTTATTCATGGGTTGGTTGCAGCAGACTAATGAAGATGCTCCAGTATTAACGACCTCAATAACATTTCCACAAATACTACATACGTAGAGTTCCCTAAGATTTGTCATTATTTATCCACCCTTCATTTTAGCTTAACTAGCTAACCACTAAATTATAGTATTCCCCAAAAGACTGGCATTTCCTCTTTTTAATAGTTCTTTTATTGAAATATTATTAAATAGGCACAGTTTATTGACACCTCCCGTACTAAGTTGATATAGTCATGGTTATAAGTAAAATAAAGGGAGACTGTCGAAATGAATTTTGAACAAATTTACTACGCAAATAGCCAGCATAAGGAGCACTTCTTAGCTCTTTTAGCACAAAAAAAATCCAATGAGTCTGGCTATTATTCAGCCTATTACATACTTACCTCTACTAAGGAAATCTGGTCTTCTACCAAAAGACATACAACTCTTGAAGAAATAAATTTTGCTAAAATTTTAGAACAGGGTTTTGCTAGTCATCATAAAGCCCTTATTCTACTTGCCGAGCACCTGTACATGGGCAGTAATAGCTTTGACTTAGATCGTGCCTTAGGAAGCTGGGATCAACCTTGCTACAGCGTCGCTTTACAAGCCATTAAACTGCGGTGGACACTATCCCGTGAGAGTATGGAAGACTTTTAGAGTAAGGATAAAGATAAGAATACTATCATTTTCAGAAGCGGGGTTGTTGAGAATGATAGTATCCAGCATGATTAAAGGCAGTTGCCCAGTACTCAATGGAGATTGAGTGCTGGGCAACTGCCTTTAGTGCTAACAAGGACTTATAAGAGCGGAGAAAACAGACGTGCGCTTGATTCCTTAAGACGGTTTGTCAAGGGACGTAATTTGTACTCTTCCAATAGAAGCTCTTCACTATCGTTAAGATCCTGAAAAAAGTCTACTTCTAGTCGTTGCGCAAAAGAACATTCATAAATGAAGGCACTGATTTCAAAGTTTAAGCTAAAACTCCGGATATCAAAATTCGTTGACCCTACCACACCAATCTCAGTATCTAGAATCATGACTTTGGCATGTAGGATTCCCTTTGTATAACGATAGATTCGGACACCTGATTCTAGTAACTCCTGAACATAGGAAAGAGACGCCCAATAGGTAATCTTGTGATCAGGAATCCCCATGAGGATGATTCTAACGTCTAAACCACTCATCGCTGCGGTTTTCAAGGCCATGACAGACCCTTCATCTGGAATAAAATATGGTGTCTCAATATAAATCGTCTTTTCAGCACTCGTCAAGGCTACAAAGTAAATTTGTAACATAGAACCCCAATCCGAATCGGGACCAGTGGCCGCGATCTGCGTGAGTTGATTTCCCAACTGCAGTGCCTGTGGATAATAACGGCGACCATTAATCCCCTCATGAGTTGCGACATTCCAGTCATTCAAAAAAACCGTCTGTAGAGAATTCACTGAATCTCCCTCTAACTTAAGAAAGGTGTCCCGCCAAAATCCAATTTTCTTACGTGACAAATATTCATCCCCGACATTCAATCCTCCAAGAAAGCCTACTCGTCCATCAATAACAACAATCTTACGATGATTGCGCAAGTTAAGTCTTCTGGATAAGAAAGGAAAACGGACAGGATAGAACCCTGCAGTCTCAACCCCAACTTTCTTCAGCTCTCCAAATCGATTCGTTAGGGAGCTGTTTCCCAACCCATCTACAAGGACACGAATCTTAACACCTTCCGACGCTTTACGAATCAAAAGATTAAGAATATCCTTGCCAATTGCATCATTATGAAAAATGTAATATTCCAAATGAATATGATCTTTAGCTTTTTCTATTTCCACGAATAGCGCCCTAAACGTCTTTCTTCCATTGGTAAGCACTACGGAACGATTATTGAGGGTTAGCGGTGCATTGGCATCTTTAAGTAAGAGTCGGGCCAGCTTCCTGTTCATTGGAGTGTCTCCTGCTTGTTGGACATCTTCTGCGCTCGGTCTTAACTGTCTGTCCTTAAGAATTTCCTCGGTTTTTTCTAATTTCACTTGTTTGTGCCGAGACACTCGGTGTTTGCGCACTACACGCCCCAATAGGAGATAAAGTAGAGCGCCTAAAACCGGTAAGACCCCTAAAATCAATAGCCAAATGATGGTTTTCGTTGGGTCCCTGTTTTCTAAAAATACGACAGATCCCAAAAAAAGAAGCTGGATGAGCGTTATCAACACGAACATGACTAAGAAAATAAAAATGCGCTCAGCCTCCTCTAAAAGATATCCTTGACAATTTTCTGTAAGTCTCTAGCACAACGGCACCGATAGACTTTTGAGCAATACTTTTGATAGGCTCCCATCATACTATCAGACTCATCCCACGCCTGCCTGTCTAAAGGGTTTAACCAAAACACATTGCGCACTTTACTAGAAATGTGGGCCATGTATTCCGTTTGAGCAGGCCGAAAGTTGTTTTTTCCATCTCCCAAGATCACAAGAGTTTCACGACCTGACAGTCCTCTAAGCTGATCCTCAGCCAGTTCTCGAAATACCGCTCCATAATCTGTAAAACCTGAGCTAGCCTTTCGCCCCCAACTTGTAATTTCCTGTTTCGCTGCACCCAAATCATCATCCCATACGAAATCTGAAACATCCCAGACAGAATCAATAAAAAAGAAGACACGAATCTTTCTAAAGCGGGTTCTTAGACAAGTGACCATGTAGATTAGAAACTCAACAAACGAGCCCATAGAATTGGATACATCGCATAGGACCACCAGTTCCGGCGCGCGTGGTATTTTCTGGCGGTAACTTAGATGAAAGATAAATCCATCACACCGAATGCTTTGCTGAATGACCCGAGCAATATCTATAAAACCACGGTGACTAATTTTCCAACGTGACCCTGGTCGCAGCGCTAATTTCTGCGCCCATTTCCGAATACTTAACTTTACAAGATCTTTTTCTTCCTCAGTTAATGTACTTAACGGTTTAACTAACCAATGTTGCCTTGCCAAGGGCTCCCAACTGTTTTGTTGGCTAACTTGCGCCGTCAATACCTGCTGGCGAATTTCCCGATTAAGTGCGGTCCGACTATCCTGATGTTCATACCAGGATTCTTCCAAAAGCTCATTACGTTGATAGACTAAATCATTGGTATTAATCCAAGTGTAATAGTCCATTTCTGCTAGAACTGCTTGTACTATTTCATCAAATTCTAAGCCACTAGCTGTTAGTGCTTCAAGCCGAGTAGCAGAAACGAGCTCAGTGATCTGTGAAGAGTCCAGACTATGACCTATTACAGTAAGGCTTATTCCTCCACTTCCGCGCCCAACACCTTGTCCACCCATCCCGAAACTATCTTGAGTTTCTTCTAAGACTGCTTTTTCTGACATTTCCTCCACGTATTCTTGAACACTTGTCTTTTGAGTTTCTAAGAGGATTCTCCAGATCGACTCAAAGATCTCTGAATCTTGGGAACGGCGTATGAAGATGGATTTCAAAATCTGTTTATCCGGTATATCAGGAAAGCGATCCAAACAGGCTTGGGCATCCAGTATGTCTTGGGCGGAAATAGAGACCGAAACCGCTCGAAGCGCATTAACAAACCTAATAAATTTCCATCCATTCATCCGCGCTGAAGTGCCTCCATCTCCCACTTTTTAAGACGCTCCTCCAACTTGGCAATATCTTTTGGATATTTCAATAATATACTGAGTGTCCCCATCAGATCGCCGTAATTCAAGGTCTCCCTTTGAAGTGTATTCAGAGCTCGTGCAAAGTCGATCGTTTCAGAGACACTAGGGAGTTTTTGAAGAGGTAACTTCCTTACCTTAGCCACAAACTCACAAACATCTTTGGTTAATCGGTGAGCAACCTCAGGAGCCTGTGACCTAACAATCGAAATTTCCCGCTCTAATGTAGGGTATGTTAAGTAGATATGAATGCAACGCCGCCTTAAAGCGTCACTGAAGTCCCGGATATTATTGCTTGTTAGGATTACAATGGGCGATGTTTTTGCTACAATAGTTCCCAGTTCAGGAATCGTTACCTGACGTTCTGCAAGTAACTCCAACAGAAAACTCTCGAATTCTTCATCACTTTTATCCAACTCATCAATAAGTAAGAGTACTGGTTCTGGTGATAGGATAGATTCTAGGAGAGGGCGAGTCAGTAGAAACTCTATCGAAAAAAGATCCGCTTTGATCTCATTCCAATCTTCAGTTTTGGCGAGTTGCAAACGCAACAATTGTTTCGCATAATTCCAATCATACAATGCTTTATTAAGATCAAGGCCTTCATAACACTGTAGCCTAATTAGTTTTCTTTTTTCTGCACGAGCAAGTGCCAAGGCCAACTGAGTCTTTCCTACCCCGGCCGGTCCTTCTATCAGACAAGGTTTTTCTAGGGCTAAAGAAAGAAACAACGTGGTTGCCGATTCTTCGTCAATAAGATATCCTTCTTCTTTTAGCACCTGAGCTAAGTCCAAAGGAGATGCCTGCATAAATACCCTCCTAACATGCTTCAATGATTATATCTACTTGTTACATTATACTATAAACCACTTCAAAAAAAACTCACGATACGTGTCAATTCCTCTTCAACAGCCCTTTTTTACTCACATGAACTATTTTTCCTTGGAGCATTTCCTTTTGCGGAATGCTTATTTGAAACATACTTTCTAGCCTTTTTATATACGGAAGCTCTTTAATGTTTACAATGGATATCGCGATTCCGCTTTCGCCTGCCCTGCCTGTTCTTCCCACCCGATGAAGATAAAGTTGTGGATCTTCGGGTAGATCAAGATTAAAGATGTGGGATATTCCTTTGATGTCTAGGCCTCTGGCAGCCAAGTCTGAAGCCACCAGTAAGCTTATCTTACCACTTTTAAACTCATCCATTGCTTTCCTACGGTTAATCTTGCTCGCACCTCCGTAGATACCTTCTGCTTCCAAACCGTGAAATTTAAGTTGTTCTACCATTTTTTCAATTTCTTCACTTTTATTAATAAAAATTAAAGCCC
>DASRMG010000282.1:0-5923 GCA_035648035.1 Desulfosporosinus sp.
TTCCGAAAATATTAAGTATCATATTTTTGTATCCTTTGTTATGTTTTTTTGTTTGTTGTGGTGATTAACAATTAAAACATATTTCAAGGGATACGTCTTTATTTATTGAAATTGACTTCTTATTTTTTTGTCAGTGCCTAAGTGGTTAACTCTGAACTTTGAGGGTTATCATCTTTTTTATCAGGAGCAGCATTAAGGTGATAGGACATGCGCTTTTTAGGGTATGAGTTTATGATTAAGTACCATCTGGAGAAAAATTGTTGACATGAATAGTGTAGTAATTCTAAGTCTTGCACCAGCCCTGATGGGACGATATGATAACAACTCATAAATATCTTAGCTGGGATTGTCAGATTGCTTAAATGTGCTCAGTTGAATGTTGTATTTAATAGTAGCTGTATGCCAATCCCAGCGTTCGGCCAAAAGTCACCAGTGAACAACTATATGAGCTACCAGGTCGTTTTGTGAAACGGTCTGGCTTTTTGTATTTATTTGGTTATTTTTGTTGTCTTGGGAGGAAATGAAAGAATAATGTTGAAAGTATTTTAAAAGTGATTTGACTGGTGACTAGAGAAGTCTCGGTCTAGGGATGTGGAGTCCTTTCGTATCCTCAAAATTGGAAGTTAATAAGGAGGAAATATGAGCTTTAAATGGATTAATGCATCAGAAATAGATTCATGGACGAATAGAGAACCCCGTAGAGCGCAGGAGTTATTACCAAAATTGGTGATCAAACTAATTCTGTCATCAACTAATTCAATAAAAGATTTCAATTTTCCATCAGGGAAGAGTATTCAGTATGCTGGATATGATGGAATCTTAAAGTGCTCTGAAGAAACCAATTATTTCCCCATAGGACAATCCGTTTGGGAATTTGGTACAAATATTGATATTCAAGGTAAGTTCAATGATGATTTAAAGAAAAGAACTCAAAATTCCTTGCAGATAGATAAATCTGAAATTGTATTTGTATTTGTTACTTCGAGAATATGGTACCACCCTACAGGGATTGCGGAGAAAGTAGCACAGGCTAAAAAAGATACTGACTGGAAAGATATTAAGTTAATAGATGCTAACTATTTAGAAGAGTGGTTAGAGTATTGTCCTTCAGTTTCTGCTTGGTTTGCAAATATTATAGGTAAAAATATTGGTAACTATATTTCTATTGAAGATTACTGGGAAGATAAAACAAATACCACAAATCCTAGTCTAAATAAAGAATTCTTTCTAGAAGGACGTAATGAATCAGTAGATAATATATTAAATTGGTTTAGGTCTACTAATAATCATCTTTTATTAAAAACTGATTCAGTAATGGAGGCATTATTAGTATTATCATCATGTATGCTTCATCTAGATACTATTGAGCACGAACAAATGCTAAGTAACTGTCTTATTGTACAAGATGAAGAGAGTTGGAATAATGTTACTTCATTTATTAATAAGAACACGGTTTTAATTCCTAACTTTACTCCGTCATTTGAAATCAGATATTCAAATTGTTGTAGAAGCATCTTGCCCGTAAGTAAATATTCTCCAATCTCAAGAATGAATAAGAATATTTTTTGTATAGAAATCCCAAAGCAAAAAAAAATAGATTTCAGATCCGCAATGGGAAAAATAGGAATTAAAGTTGAAGATATAAATGATTTTGAAATTAAAACTAAACGTAGTTTTTTTGCATTATACAGGCAGATTACTACAATTCCAGCACGGCAGATACCTAAATGGGCACAGCTAGCGGATGTATCTGAATTGATACCCGCACTATTTGTTGGAAGTTGGGATGATAGACTAGACGGGGATAAAGCTTTGATCGAAGCCCTATCTGGATGCGCATATTCTGAATATGTTTATAGACTTTCTAAGTGGCTTATTATTGAAGATTCTCCTATGCTTAAAGTGGGTCACGTTTATATGGTTGTTTCAGTTTCAGATATGTGGAATGTCTTATGGGATAGAATAAATTCTGATGTGTATCGAAAATTATGCAATTGTATTCCTGCTGTCTTTAAAGTAAAAGACCCAACTTACGAACTTCCAGAAGAGCAATGGTTTGCTGCCAGTTTATATGGAAAAAAATATGAATATTCCCAGTCCCTTCTTGAAGGACTTGTTATTACGATGATCATGCTTTCGGAACGCAATGATATATTAAATATTTTTGATAGTACCTCTACCAAAAGAGATATTGACTATATTGTTAAACAAATACTGGATAATGTAACTGATTGGCAGGGATGGTACACGATAGCAGGACATCTGCCACTTTTAGTTGAAGCATCAGCTGATGCTGTTCTATCAAAATTAGAAGAAAAGGCGAATTCTTGCGACATTGAGTTTTGGACGTTTTTCAATCAACCAAAAGATGTGATGATGGGTAGATCTTTTTATACTCATTTGCTTTGGGCTTTAGAAAAATTGATTTGGGAGCAGGAATATGTCGTTAGAGCCATAACTGTTTTGGTTATGTTCGCTGAAAAAAAGTATGAATACAAAATGACAAACACTCCTATAAATTCTTTGTATCATGTATTCTGTCTTTGGCACACACAGACATGTTTATCACTAGATCAGAGGATGAAATTATTACAAGTTATTGTTAAAAAGTATCCTTTTACGGGTTGGCAGTTATTAAAGAATTTGTTGCCAAATGAGCAGCAAATAGTAAGCAATATTTCTAAACCTAGATGGAAAGATGTCGATATTCAAGTTAATATTTCCATTACACAAAAGGATTACTGGGATGCAGTACAAGAAGTAGTCAAATTATGTCTTGAACATATTTCTCCAAATGTAGAACACTGGGAAATCATTTTTTCTAGTGTTGAGGTATTCTTCAGTCGGATGGACGATGTGTTTGATAAATGCATTAGACATTGCAAAGAGATTAGCCCGGAAGAGAATATGATAATTTGTGATGAAGTTGGCAAGATCATTTATCGCCACCGACAATTTCCAGATGCAAAGTGGAGTATGGCAGAAGCGGAAATTGCTAAATTAGAAGAGTTATACTATCTAATTCTACCAGTAGGAGAGTTACGCTACTACCA
This sequence comes from Desulfosporosinus sp., assembly GCA_035648035.1. Taxonomy (GTDB): domain Bacteria; phylum Bacillota; class Desulfitobacteriia; order Desulfitobacteriales; family Desulfitobacteriaceae; genus Desulfosporosinus. The sequence goes on from DASRMG010000282.1 coordinate 3,054, forward strand.
TCTATTTAAATACAGAGCATATGACATAAATCCAATACCTATTGATATTGAGACTTCTAATTATCAAAAAATGCATAATAGATTATTTGAAAGGCGTCAGCAAGCAATTATAGAAATTAAAAATACCTATGGAGAACAAGCGATTTACAAACTTATAAAAAATGCGGAAGATACTTCGGATTTAGGATTAATAATTGCAAAAGATATATTAGATGGAAAATTAGATTGGGATACTATTTTCAATATTAAAGGAATAAATGCAAATGTCGTTCCAGCTATCATTATAAAAATATACAATGATAAAGGACTCGCTTTTCTTGTAGATTCGTTAGGTGAGATGCCGGAAGATCAAATTGGTTATGTTATGTGTTGTTTGCCTCTCGAACAGGAAATTTGGGATCAGATTGAACAGTTTTCAAGCATTGTACAAACGTATTATTGGGAAAATATCTCAGTATTCCGCATAGACACAGAAAACTATTCAACTACAATTTACGTCGTGAATAAGTTGTTAGATTATAATCGTCCTTATACGCTGATGGATACCTTAGCATATTCCAATCATAATGATATGGACAGCATTATTCGAATATTGAATAAAGCCTTAGAACTTTATCCTAATCCAGAAAAGAAAGGAATGCTCTTAAATCATGTTCCTAATCATGATATTGTAAATTTGTTCGAAAAACTATATATCAGTGAAGGCGTTAATGAAGAACAAGTTGCCAGGTTAGAATTAGCATATTTAACTGTGTTTGATCATTATTATGAATTAAAGTGTCTTACAAAGCAGTTAGTAAAAAATATCCATATGTTTGTCGAACTCATGATGTTGGCTTATCGCAGTGATACTGATGATGGTCAAGAACCAACAGATGATATGAGTAAAAGAGCTTCCCGTGCACATGATATCCTGAAAAGGTTTAGAACAATCCCTGGATACAATTCTGAAAAAGGTACAATAGATCAATTATTATTTATGGATTGGATAAATAAAGTATCCCTATTGTGCAGAGAAATGGGATATACAAAAGCGTACGAATCTTGTGTAGGTAAGCTGTTATCATATTCTCCAGATGGAGAAGATGGTATTTGGCCCCATCCATCTATAAGAGATTTTTTTGAGACGAATTCTACGAATTCCCTTTCGCAACATTTTGTGATGGAAAAGAGAAACCAGAGGGGTGTATACACGGTTACCGGTGGACAAGAGGAAAAGCAATTGGCAGATAAGTATGCAGATTATGCTAATAAGCTTACGTTTGAATGTCCAAAGATGGCAGCCGTAGTTAGGCGAATTAGTGATAGTTACCGTGAAGATGCACACCATGAACAAATGAGGGAGATGAAAGATTTTTACTAATAAGTTTGAAATTAAAATAATTTATTATTCAAAATCTAAAAGTCCACAGTATCAATATTTTTGCGTGTTCATACAAAGAGGCATCGGGCAGTTAGTTGGGGTCTCTATTTTTCCTGGTCGTGTGATTTGGCATAACAATATCTAAGAACAGAGCATTTATCTAAAACTACCATTAGGTGGTTTTTTCATTACTCAATTTAACCACAATATATCCGAAAAGAGCCACGAAATAAAAGCTGCAGCACAGTCTGTTCCCGTATGCGTCACAGCACTGGCAAGTCGCACATCCGGGAAGTGCGACCTGTAGGCCGTCCAGTCGAGAACTCTAGCTCACGCTGGTCAAGTTCGACTGAGGACGAGGGCCGCGAATTCCCTGCTGCGTCGGTCAAGCGCTGACGTGTAAGAGTTCGTCGTTAGTCGGTATGGGAGCCCTGTTTTATTTGCTCTTTTTACGGGCTAGCCTAATACTGCAGCAAACAAAACAGCGATTGAAAGGGACAGAGCTGCTACTCACTTCGCTTGAATTATAAGCGGCAGCACAGTCCTCTTGGGTATGCGTCACGGGTCCAAGAATGCCGCCCGGCCGGCACTACCTCCTGCGTCGGTGCGCCTGCCGAGCTAGTTCGTCCGCCCAGAAAGCACGGCCTCCTGCGATCGGCCACGCATTCTGAGCTCCATCTATCCGAGCGGTTGCCTGCCCTACTGTATAGACTCGGCCTGCGGGCCGTTCAGTCGAGAATTCCCGCTCACGCCGTCATGCTCGACTGAACCGAAGGCCGCGAATTCCCTCCTGTGTCGGTCATACGCTGACCTGTAAGAGTTCGTCATTAGTCGGTAAAGGAACACTGTTCTATATGCCTCATCGCAGGTTACATATTACTGCAGCAAACACAACAGCGATTGAAAGGGACAGAGCTGCTAGTCACTTTACTTGAATTATGAGCGGCAGCACAGTCCTCGAGCGGATGCGTTACAGGTCAGAGCGGGCCACTATCCCTATCATCATTGCTTCTGCACCGCAGTTAGATTTTCAAATTGAGGTTATGCGCTAGTCAGCTATATTTTTCGCGGTGACTACTCTTATAGATCTTCCTATACCAGGCCGAAGTTGCGTTGAACTTAGAGATGTAGAGTATTAATCTAATTTAATAAGCAGGTTGCCAATCGTTGTGCTCTTATACTGCATTTTGGCACTTTTCAGGTTCACTGGACGGACCATACCGCACGGACGGGAAAATGCGGCCTGCCAGTGGGCTCGGCCCGAAGTCCGTTCTGAGTTCCTGTTAGGCTTTCCCCTAGGCTCTGGATCCGGGCAAGAATGCCTGAGCGCGGCATACTTGCTGAAGCAGGACCGGCTGGCCAGCACGGTGGAACGGGGGAGGGAACCTGCCCTTCATGAATGTCTCGGACCGCTTAACGGGAATGCGTTGCCTGAGGAGTCTGCGGCAAGGTTCCCTCCTGCGTCGGTCCACTGCCGGAGACCGACACAGGAAGATCTCCGGAGCGG
>DASRMG010000283.1:0-4280 GCA_035648035.1 Desulfosporosinus sp.
ACCGGAGAGTGTTGCAGAAATATTAGCAAAATACGAGTAGGGGGATAATGGGATGGCAGAGAACCAACGAATTCTGGTTTGTGCAGGGACGGGTTGTGCCTCATCCGGTGCACACAAAATAATTGATTTACTGCAGGAAGAGATAACACGCCAAGGAATTCAGGACCGCGTGAGCGTTGTCTCTACAGGATGCCACGGCTTTTGTGAACAAGGACCCACATTGATCATTGAACCGCAACAAACATTGTATACGCAGGTAAAGCAGGAAGACATTGCTGAGATTGTTGCCCAAGACCTCATGGAAGGGAAACTTGTAGAGCGGTTGCTCTATATCGACCCTCTTACACAAAAACCAGCAACAACCTTTGCCAATTCGAATTTCTTCGCCAAACAAGTTCGAGTCGTCTTAAAGAATTGTGGATTTATCGATCCTGAAAAGATTGAGGATTACGTTGAAAACGAAGGGTACAAAGGATTAGCGAAAGCACTAGCCATGTCACCCGATGAAGTCGTTGAAGAAGTCAAAAAAGCTGGCTTGCGTGGCCGAGGAGGCGCAGGATTTCCTACCGGGCTTAAATGGGGCTTTTGCAGAAACTCACCAGGTGACAAAAAATACATCATCTGTAATGCAGATGAAGGAGATCCCGGCGCATTCATGGATCGGGGCGTTCTTGAAGGAGACCCTCACTCCGTCATTGAAGGAATGTTGATCGGAGCCTATGCAATCGGAGCGGATGAAGGGTATGTGTATTGCCGAGCAGAATATCCACTAGCGATAAAACATATGGAAATTGCTATTGCACAAGCGGAAGAAGCAGGTTACTTAGGGGATAACATTTTGAAATCCGGGTTTAGTTTCCATCTTACGATTCGGGCTGGGGCTGGCGCTTTTGTCTGCGGTGAAGAAACTGCACTTATGGCATCCATTGAAGGAAGACGCGGCATGCCAAATGTTCGCCCGCCGTTTCCTGCTCAAAGTGGTTTATGGGGTAAACCCACCAACATTAATAACGTAGAAACCTGGTCTAGCGTTCCTCATATTCTGAAAAATGGTGCAGAGTGGTATACCCAGTACGGAACAGAAAAGAGCAAAGGAACGAAGATCTTCGCCCTCACTGGGAAAATAAACAATACAGGCCTGGTAGAGGTGCCAATGGGAACAACCCTGCGGGATATCCTCTTTGATATCGGTGGCGGGGTTCAAAATGGCAAAGCCTTTAAAGCAGTACAAATTGGAGGTCCCTCCGGCGGTTGTCTGCCAGATGAGATGCTCGACCTCCAGGTGGATTATGATACCTTAATGAAAGCCGGAGCGATGGTGGGTTCCGGTGGACTCGTTGTCATGGACGAAACAACGTGCATGGTGGATATTGCACGGTTTTTCTTAGATTTCTCCCAAAAAGAATCCTGCGGAAAATGTACTCCTTGTCGAGAAGGAAACAAACGGATGTGGGATATTTTGGACCGAATTACCAAGGGAGAGGGAAAAATAGAAGATCTCGATACGTTGGAGAATCTTGCCCTGGTTATTAAAGAGACCTCGCTCTGTGGGCTGGGTCAAAACTCTCCCAACCCTGTATTGGCCACGCTAAAGTACTTCAGAAGTGAATTCGAAGCACACATTGTTGAGCATAAGTGTCCAGCACATGTCTGTACGGCATTACTCACCTATTCGATCGATGAGGAAAAATGTAAGGGTTGCGGACTTTGCGCAAAAAACTGTCCAGTTGGCTGTATTTCAGGGGAGAAGAAGGCACTGCATAAAATTGATGTGGATGCTTGTATTAAATGCGGAACGTGTTTGGAGAAATGCAAATTTGATGCGGTTATTCGGGTATAAGTGAGAGGAGCGGAACAATTTGGAATTGCTTACCCTAATGATTGATGGAGAGAAAGTCAGCGCTCCGAAGGGAGCGACTGTGCTGGAAGCCTGTCGCATGAACAATATCCCAATTCCCACTTTGTGTCATGACCCAGCGCTTAGCCCCGCGGGAGCTTGCCGTATGTGCGTCGTCCAAATCGAAGGAATGCGCAATCTCCCACCCTCTTGTGTCACTAAAGTAATGCCAGGTATGAAGGTAGAAACGCAGAATTCAAAAGTTCGGAATGCGCGTAAAACAATTCTGGAATTGTTGGTGGCTAATCATCCGTTGGATTGCATGACCTGTCAGAAATTAGGGAACTGTTCGCTGGCAGAGTACGCCTATGAATATGGTGTGACGGGAAAAATTTATGAAGGTGAGAAACGCCACCTTCATATTGATGACGCAAATCCTTATATATTAAGGGATCTTAATAAGTGTATTTTATGTGGCAAATGTATCGCCACCTGTGAAGCTGTAACGGAACGCAATGTAATTGGGTTTGCTTATCGTGGATTTAAGGCTAAGGTTTCAACCTTTTTGGATACTGACCTCAAGGATTCGGACTGTGTTTACTGCAACCGGTGTGTGGCCATTTGTCCAGTTGGAGCTCTTATGGACAAAAGCATGATAGGTAAAGGCAGAGCATGGGAGTTAACGACTGAAGAAGCTACCTGTACTTTCTGTGAATCGGGTTGTAAATTTGATATCAACTCTAGGAACGGTAAAGTTATTGGAGTCACTGCAAAATCAGCCGCAAATGGCCGCCCACTTTGCCTTAAAGGACGTATAGGTTCTGATTTCAAGTACAATCCTGAACGGACAGAAATGCCGTTCATCAATCAAGACGGCGAGTTTGTCCAGGTTACGTGGTCAGAATTCTTAGGGCTTGGTAATATCGTAGAGAAGATTAACTCGCTAACAGAGTAGTAAAGAAATAGTCTAGATAAGGATGAATAAACCCGAAAGGAGTGAAATTACATTGGAATACTTTACATTAACGATCGATGGACGGGAAGTCAGCGTTCTAAAGGGAACGACTGTACTTGAAGCCTGCCGCATGCATGATATTCCAATTCCTACTTTGTGCCAGGACAAAGAGCTTACCCCATCCGGAGCCTGCCGCTTGTGCGTGGTTCAAATCGAAGGGATGCGCAATCTTCCCCCGTCTTGTGTCACTCAAGTAGCGCAGGGTATGAAGGTTGAAACGCAGAGTTCCAAAGTTCGAAATGCACGTAAAACAATTTTAGAATTGTTGGTGGCCAATCATCCGTTAGATTGTATGACCTGCCAGAAAATGGGCAATTGTTCTTTAGCAGAGTACGCCTATGAATATGATGTCACTGGAAAAGTTTATCAAGGCGAACCTCGCCATCTTCCGATTGATGACACAAACCCTTTCATCTTAAGGGATCCCAATAAATGTATTTCGTGCGGAAAATGTATCAAAGCGTGTACTGAAATTCAGGGGAAAAGTATTCTTGACTTTTCCTTCCGTGGATTTGAAACTCAAGTGGGGCCAGCTTTTAATCTTTCGTATCAAGAATCAGATTGTGATTTCTGCGGATCCTGTGTCTCGGTTTGCCCAGTCGGAGCATTGGTAGAAAAGCAAATGGTCGGTAAGGGACGTTCTTGGGAAGTATCGAAAGTCCAAACTACCTGCCCCTTTTGTGGAGTAGGCTGTAACTTTGACCTCAATGTTAAAGACGGAAAAGTGATCGGAGTAACCTCAAACCCAGAGGCACCGGTCAATGGCAAGGCATTATGTGTCAAAGGTCGCTTTGGGATGGACATGATTCATAGCCCTCACCGAGTGACGACGCCTCTGATCAGGAAAGATGGCGTGTTAGTACCCGCTGAGTGGGACGAAGCCTTAGATTTAATCGCCACGAAGTTAGGTGAGATCAAGACGAACTATGGCCCGAACTCTATTGCTGCCTTAAGTTCTGCCCATTGTACCAACGAAGAAAATTATCTCATGCAAAAATTTATGCGCGCGGTTATCGGTACCAACAATATCGATCACTGCGCAAGAACGTGACACGCTCCCACTGTGGCCGGTCTGGCCACTTCATTCGGATCCGGAGCGATGACTAACTCCATTAATGAAATTCCGAACACCAAAGCAATGTTTGTGATTGGTTCAAACCCTACAGAAGCTCACCCCGTAATTGGGACGAAAATGAAGCAAGCGCTAGCTAAGGGCTCAAAGCTGATTGTGGTGGATCCTCGGTGCACCGATCTTGCAGAGTGTGCCGATGTTTGGCTAAGGCTTCGATCGGGAACGGATATTGCTCTAATCAACGGAATTATGAACATTATTCTTGCCAACGGATGGGAAGATCAAGCCTTCATCGCAGAACGAACAGAAGGCTTCGAAAAAGTACGTGAAGCTGTTCAAAAATATACTCCTGACGT
>DASRMG010000284.1:0-19431 GCA_035648035.1 Desulfosporosinus sp.
CTCCACCACAATCCATTAAGACCCATTTAGCAGACGATAATCCTTCAAGATGAAAGACTGGAATTCCCATCTCTGGCAACTTTTCCTCCAAATGGTTGGTTATCGCTTTAACTTGAGTTGACGTATTTCCCGTCACAATCAAGCAATAATCCGTCACTAACGAAATTCCCTTTAAATTAAGAAAGGTAATGTCGATGCCTTTTTTGTCCTCAACAATATCAACGACTTGTTTAAGCATTTTCTGATCCAGTTCCAATATTTTTCCTCCTTTGCAAATCCTCATAAGTCATTTGAGTTAAGGGATGAATGGGATTATTTTTTTGCTTTAAGTATATTAAAGTGCGCTCAACACAGTCTAACGTACCCTGTTCTAAATCATCATACAAGGATTGGCGCAAAATGTCCACTTTTGGGAAAACGCGGTTACGTTCCGTTAAATCAGCACTGTACACCAGCATCTCCAAAGGAGACATTCCAGGCCTGCCTAACGTATGATTCGCAATCGCCGCCAACAGATCAGCATCGTCCACCTTATAATAATGTTCCAACCAATAAGCCGCAAGCGGCCCATGTAACACAGCCGAGTTTTGTTCATCCTCAGGATAATGCAACAAACCCCACCGACGAGATAAACTCACCTGATCCCCCCTAGGAATCTCCTTCGCCAAATCATGCGCTAACCCAGCACAACGAGCCTTAATCGGATCCAACCCATGATGTCTCGCCATCTCCTCAGCGCAATCCGCCACCGCTAAAGTATGTCTAAAACGTCCCTTTGAAAGAACGCGCTCAGCTAAATTTGATACATCCTCACATCGTAACTCCACGATTCTCCCGCTCCCTTTTTATTATATAAATAGTCTCCCCGTTCAACCCTTACCTAAACACGAAACACCTCTATTATATCATAACAATCACAAACTCAAACACCATCACAAGCACGACGCAGTAAGTGCTCTACTCCTAAGCCCACTCCGTCGTTCCAAGCCCAGTCGTAATTTCCCCTTATAAGACAAGAGAGAGTTTCTTGGCTTAGAGAGCATGGTTAGTGGAATTGCGTCAATGAACGCAGTCGAAAAGGCGTAAAGAAACGCAGTGGTTAACTTGCAGTGAAGCCAAGAGGTTCTGCGTTTTAGCCTTAGCGGCAAGCGAATAGCAATGGAACGTTATGCGAACGGGCCAAAAAACTCTCTCTAGCTTAAACAGTCAAAAAGGAGACCCCTTTCAGGGTCTCCCATCCAGCCTGCTTACATCTGCTTCGGCTTCGCCTCATTAACCGTTAACGGTCGCCCACCAAAATCCATGCCGTTGAGCTCTTCCGCCATACGAGTGGCATCCGACTCTTCAACTTCGATGAACCCAAACCCACGTGAGCGTCCTGTTTCACGATCCGTAATAATCCGACTGCTTTCAACCTGTCCATGCTCGCCAAAGAAATCATTAATTTCTTCTGCTGTAGTATTCCATGGGAGATTCCCAACATAAAGTGTTGTTGCCATCTTAATAGTCTCCTCTTCGATTACATTTGTTGAGGTTTTGATTCATTGACCGTTAAGGGGCGTCCTCTAAAATCTAAGCCATTGAGCTCTGCAACCATATTAGCCGCATCCCCTTCTGCAACTTCGATAAAGCCAAACCCCCGTGAGCGTCCTGTTTCACGATCAACAATAATCCGACTACTATCAACGTGCCCATGGACATTACAGAATTCGCCGATATCGTCTGCAGTACTATTCCATGGAATATTCCCGACATAAAGTGTTGCCATATTGATCGTCACCTCTTCGATTTGATGCTTTTGCTGTTTTTATTATGCTCAAATCCAAGTAGAGTATACAACCATGACAGATGACCGCTCACAATTATTAAAGTTTCGGCTTTAAGCCATTGGCTTCACAATCATAAAGCCCGTATTGTTGAATATAATGACGAACTGACTCTGGCAAAAGGTAACGAATCGGTTGTCCCTGCTTAACTCTCCCTCGAATATCTGTTGAGGAAATCGCTAAAGCGGGCACTTCCAAGCAATGAATCCTTCCCCGAATTTCAGGGTGTTCCTGTTGGACCTCCAGGAGAAAATCAGTCGCATCAAATCCAGGGCGTTCTGCTCCGATAAATTCTGTCATCATGAGAATTTCTTTTGCTTCACGCCAGGAAAAAATCTCGCGCAAAGCATCGGTACCCGTGATGAAATAAAGTTGATGATCCGGCCAAGTTCGGCGCAAAACTCGCAACGTATCCACGGTATAGGAGGGCCCTTGTCTCTCAAGTTCCAGCGTAGAAATATCAAACGCAGGATTATCATGAATGGCCCGTTTAATCATCTCGTAACGCATTGCGCCCTCTGAAATGTCAGTTCTATTTTTATGTGGTGGCTTCCCCGTCGGGATAAATAACACTTTATCTAGATTAAACTTACTGCGGGCCATTTCTGCCGCCACCAAATGCCCATAATGAATGGGGTCAAAGGTGCCGCCCATAATCCCCAAACGCAGTTCCGCAAGAGGACCTTTGCCGTCTAATTTCACCATAGAAATTATCCTCCTTTGAAATCAATCCAAAGTCTTATACGATTTTAGTCGTCCACTCCTCTAGATTCCACACATGCGTCACCCAATCTTCATAGAATTCAGGTTCGTGAGAAACGACAATCACAGTCCCTCTATATTCTTTAATGGCTTTCTTCAGCTCTTCCTTAGCATCCACATCCAAATGATTGGTCGGCTCATCGAGCACTAACCAGTTTACATCCTTCAGCATGAGCTTACAGAGTCGTACTTTGGCGTTTTCCCCGCCGCTTAATACCATCATCTTACTTGAGATGTGTTCCTTGGTCAAACCGCACCGGGCCAGAGCTCCGCGCACTTCAGAATTCGAGAGACCTGGATATTCACCCCAAACCTCATCTAAAGCCGTATTATAGTTCTTGCCCTTAGATTCTTGTTCAAAATACCCTGGAAAGAGGAAATCGCCATGTTCCACTTCGCCCGACACTGGCTTGATATATCCCAGCAACGTCTTTAACAGCGTTGATTTACCCAGCCCATTGACCCCATGAATGGCGACTTTTTGCCCCCGCTCTAAGGTCAAATTCAAGGGACGTGTCAACGGTTCGTCATAACCCAGCACGATATCCCTCGCTTCAAAGATCATCTTACTCGGCGTCCGCGCTTCTCTAAATTTAAACGTCGGCTGGATTTTTTCCCTAGGCTTATCGAGCATATCCATTTTCTCTAACTGCTTTTGCCGGCTCTTAGCCCGCCCAGTCGTTGAAAACCGCGCCTTATTTTTAGCGATAAACTCTTCCATTCGGTCAACTTCTTTTTGCTGCTTATCATAGGCTTTTATTTCAAGCACCTTTTGGGTTTCAAAGAGTGCCATAAATTCTTCGTAGTTTCCGGTATAACGCGTCAAGCCGCCATTTTCCACATGGTAAATCAAGTTGACCACGGAATTAAGAAACGACACATCATGGGAAACAAGAATAAATGCATTTTCATACGAATTGAGGTAGCGTTTCAGCCACTCAATATGCTCCACATCCAAGAAGTTTGTCGGCTCATCCAAGATTAAGATGCTGGGATTTTGAAGCAAGAGTTTCGTGAGTAACACCTTGGTGCGTTGACCCCCGCTTAAATCCTCGACATCTTTATCCAGCCCTACTTCTGCGAGTCCCAATCCGTTTGCAATCTCTTCAACTTTGGCATCAATCATATAAAATCCATTGTCTTCAAGAATGCTCTGAATATCACCCACGTCTTCCAGAAGCTTGTTCATTTCGCCTTCCGACACGCTGCCCATACGGTCATAGATCCGAAGCGTCTCCGCCTCCAGATCAAACATCCCTTGAAACGCTTCTTTGAGAACGTCCCGAATGGTTTTCCCTTTGGTCAACACAGCGAGTTGATCTAAATATCCCACCGTCACCCGAGTGGACCATTCGACTTTCCCTTTATCGGGGATCAGCTTTCCAGTAATAATATCTAGAAAGGTTGATTTCCCTTCCCCATTTGCCCCTACTAAACCAACGTGCTCCCCTTTTAATAACCGAAAGCTTACATCCTCTAAAATTCTTCGTCCACCAAAACCATGGCTAACGCTTTCTACGTTTAAAATACTCATACGACGTTATTTCTCCCCTTAATCATCTTCCTACTTATCAAACATTCCGCCGACCTTGCGTCGTTTAATCCCTTTTCTTCTCTCCCCGATCTTCATGGTGGGTTTAATCATGCCACCTTGTTGGGAACTCTTCAGATTTTTCTCTGCTACGACCTTTTTCATCGCTGCAATAATTTCTTCGTTCATTTAAATGCATCCTCCAATTATTTCTATTTTTTGCTTTACTATTGGTTACATTTCTATTTACTACTTGATACTTGCTACTTGCTATTATTGAGAGCTACTTGTTGAGTTCTATCTTCTCCGCCAGTTCATTTAAGTGCGTCCAACGGTTCATCATCTCATCGAGTTTTTTATCTAAATTTTTCTGAAATTCAATCAGCTCTGTTAGTTTTCCAAAATCACTACCCATATCATTCATCCGTTGATTATTTTTCTGAATGTCTGCTTCCACTTGAGCAATTTGAGCGTCGATTTGATCATAGTCTTGCTGCTCTTTAAAGGTCATTTTCAGCGTACGCTCTTTCTTCTTCTCAGAACGATCAACCACGGCCGAAGGTGTCTCCGTCGTCTGGAACGTTTTTGCCAAAGCATCTAAACTCACGGCCTGCTCCGCCTCTTGTTTGGCCGCATACACCTGCTCGAGATAATCTGAGTAGTTCCCCTCGTACGACTGGATTTCCCCTTCACCTTGAAACGAGAAAATCTTATTGGTCACCCTATCTAGAAAATACCGGTCATGAGACACGGCAATAACAGCGCCCGGAAATTCATCCAGATAACCTTCTAAAATCGTCAACGTTTGAATATCCAAATCATTGGTGGGCTCATCTAACAAGAGAACATTCGGCGCCCCCATCAAGATTCGCAACAAATAAAGTCTCCGTTTTTCCCCACCCGAGAGTTTACCAATCTGGGTCCACTGCGCAGCCGCAGGGAATAAGAAGCGCTCCAGCATTTGCGCTGCCGTAATAGAGCCACCATCCGCCGTGGGAATCACTTCAGCCACCGCTTTGATTTCATCAATCACACGAATATTGGGATTCAAATACGAATTTTCCTGCGCAAAATACCCAATCTTAACCGTAGTACCCCGGTCGAGACTCCCGCTATCCGGAAGCAACGAACCAGCAATCATATTGAGTAACGTTGACTTGCCGCTCCCATTGGGCCCAATAATCCCAATCCGATCATTTCTGAGCAAAATGTAATTGAAATCTTCAATCACAACCCCTCGGTCATCAAACCCCTTCTGCACATGCTCGCATTCCAGGATTTTCTTACCTAAGCGGGACGCCCCGGCTGGCATCTCAATCTTGTCCAGACATTCCGTGGGTTTATCCGCCTTAACCTGTTCAAACCGATCAATCCTCGCCTTTTGCTTGGTGGTCCGAGCTCTAGCCCCCCTGCGCATCCAGGCAAGTTCATTGCGAAAGAGATTTTGGCGTTTTCGCTCGCTCGCCTCAACCTGCTCTTCGCGCTCCACTTTCAATTCCAAGAAACGGCTATAGTTTCCGGGATAAGGATAAAGCTTCCCCTTATCTAACTCAAAGACTCGTCCAACGACCCGGTCGAGAAAATACCGATCGTGCGTCACCATAACCAACGCACCCTTACGTTTATTCAAGTACTGTTCAAGCCAATCGACCGTAGCATTATCAATATGGTTCGTGGGTTCATCCAGCGTCAGAATATCTGTCGGATTAATGAGCGCACTCGCCAATGCCACACGTTTTCGCTGCCCACCTGACATGCTGCCGATCAGCGTATCAAAATTAGAGATTCCCAGCTTAGTCAGGATGGTTTTAGCCTCGTTTTCAAGTTGCCACGCGTCCAGGTCATCCATCTGTTGCGAGAGTGCAATCAAGTCTTGTTGACGCTGCGGATCCTCTGGGTCAGCATCAAGCCTCTCCGTCGCCACTTCATAATCCCTCAGCAACTTCATCACGGGGGAATTCCCCTTAAAAACCTGCTGTAAAACCGTCGCCTCATCTTCAAATTCAGGATTTTGAGGGAGATACTCGAGGCGCACGCTATTTCCCATCGTCACTTTGCCCTGCTCCGGCGCTTCCAAACCCGCCAAGATTTTAAGCAACGTGGACTTACCCGTCCCGTTCACCCCAATGATTCCTATTTTCTCTCCCTCGTCAATCCCGAAGGAAATATCTTCAAAAAGTACTTTTTCTCCGTAACTTTTCTTCAGATTCTCAGCTGTTAAAATGTTCATGTTTGTGCCTCTTCCTTTGCTAAAAAGCTGTAGAACAACTTATTATATCATAGTTGGCAACGATGCCCAAACAAAAAGTCCCATAGCAGGCATACCAAGCCGCTACAGGACTGTGTTAACGATTCGTCGTGATTGATTTTTCTTTGGTGTAAAGTCTATATAGAACCTCATAAAACTTTCCAAACACAACATTATATAGTTTCATGAAGCTTGGCAACGACAGAACCACACATATTAAAACAGAAAAACCTAGGGTGATCAAAAAATTAGCCAGCGATGAATGAAACGTTGGCACAAACCCGTTTAGAAATCTCAAAATATAGATATGCCCTAAATAAACGACCATCGTATTTGCGCCTATTCTACTTAAGTTCAACTTTCGACTGGGCACTAAATTAATGACAAAGAGACTCACGAGTAGCGCCACCATATAGCCTATAATCCTTAACAAACTGCCTTGACCCACGCCTAATCCTAAACTTTCATAAGACTGTGACATATAAAGGAACTTATAATCCAAGCCCTGATACCCAGCAATTGAAAAGGCCAGTGCACCGATAGCCATTAAGCCAATCAACGATATAACTTTCGGAGTGCCTTTGATTTTCCGAATCATTGAACCCTTCGTGTAATATCCAAGTAAGAAAAACGGTAAGAAGGCAAAGGTCCTTGATAAGGATAACATAGCACCATGATCTATAAATCCTACCAGTAAACCTAAGACGATGCTTATTCCTAGAATCCATTTTATCCTAATAAGATCCTTTAAGAAAAATCTCCAAAAAAACAAACTCAGCAAGTACCAAAGTGTCCAGCCTGCATAGTAAATTGGAAATTCGAAATTACCCGCACACGCGTACCAAATAATATTAAACACTATAAAAGGTATTAATAAGTCTTTAACAGCATTTCTTCTGCATTTGTCTACATTTTTAGAAAAATAGCCAGAAACGAAGACAAATAATGGCATATGAAACATAAATATAAAGATATATACACTTCTTAATCCAATATCAGCATCAATATTTTTCAAGGCATGTCCAAGTACTACTAGGACTATTAGCGCGACTTTTAAATTGTCTAATAGATAATTCCGACTCTTATCTCCCATTTATACGCCCCGCGCACATTGTAGCACAAAGATCACCATCCCCGTAATGGGAATATATTCATAGGGTTACAACCAGACCTGTTTCCTACCCAGCGTTAAAGAATTCTTTTCACATCGCAGGCTTAAGAGTGCTTTCATCCATGGCATAATACTCATTGATTAATACGTCTAATTTTCTGCTCATGCTCACCACTCTTTGATCCGTCAAATCTTTACCCCAAGCAACATCATGCATAAGTAATCTTAACGCCTCTATTCTTTGATGGGTAAGTTTCAAGTATACAACCTTCTTCCAAAATAATTAATGGCTTGTCCATACCAATAACAGGACTGAACTGATGTTCTACTGGTCAACTGGTCTTTTTGAATCCACAGTACTTGTTTATAGTATTATATTATTCGATACCCTTCAACTATAAATAATAGACATCATGTCGTAATTTGTATTTGTAAACATTTTCCTACAAAACTTCGCGAATTTTCCCAAAAAACACAATAATCACACTATTTTAACTTTACATAACCCGTTCCACCCAGAGCGAAGCACCGATGCAGAGGTGCTTCTTTCAAGCGCAGACCATGCCCACGTCCCTAGCCCGGGCGCAGCACGATAGAGACGTGCGCCTTGCAAGCGTAACCCCCCGTTTCCAAGCCCAGGGCGCAGCACCGATACAGAGGTGCGTCTTTCACGTGATCCACGCCCCCCGTTTCTAGGCCCAGGGCGCAGCACGATAAGACGTGCGCCTTGCAAGCGCAACCTCGCCCACGTCTCCCAGCCCAGGGCGCAGCACCGATACAGAGGTGCGCCTTGCAATCGTGGTCCTTGCCCTCACCCAAGACGGAGGAAGTTTCTTAGCCAAGAGAGCACGAATAGAGGAATTGCGTCAATGAGCGCCGTCGGTAAGGCGTAAAGAAACGCAGTGGATAACTTGCAGTGAAGCCCAGAGGTTCTGCGTTTTAGCCTTAGCGACAAGCGAATAGCAATGGAACGGGTGCGAACGTGCTAAGAAACTTCCTCCTCCCCGCAACGTATCCCCGAACCAGCGCCTCTTATCTCATCAAGAGCAACATCCGTGATTTCAAAAACGTCGTTGCCACCTCTTCCACAGATTTCTTCTCAACGTCAGCCTGCTTGTTCAACTCCGTAATGGTCTCCGTGTCCAGCAGTGAACTCAGTTTTTTAAGATCAGCAGTTAAAGTGGGATAAGCCTCAACGATTTCTTTTCTCACAACCGGCGCAGCATTATAAACAGCAAAAGCCTTTTTATCGTCGACGAGCATGACAAGCTTATCCGTAACGATTCTCGGTTCCGTGGTGAATGCTATGGCCAGATCACCCTTACTGGCTTTGAGCGTATCGTAGTTTAAACCCATAGCCACATCAACCAAATCACCTTTCGGAATTGTAAAATCATACGTCTTTTCAAAGGCTACTAAGCCGTCTGCTCTGCCATCCCATTCTGGGAAGCTCACGAATTTCAAAGCCTCACCTTTTTTCACTTGAGCAACATAGTCGGAGATCGTCTTTAGTTGGTACTTTTCAGCGACCTCTGCACGAACCACAATCCCATTCGTGTCATTTAGGGGAGCATAGTCTAGCCACAAAATATTATTTTCAGCATCCCAGTCCTTAATCAGCTTGTAGCTTTCCTCCGCATCAAAGACGGGGTCATGTTTCATTAAATTCATAACCCCCGTTCCCGTATACTCCCAATACAGATCGATTTGCCCAGACGTCAGCGCGGGCCTAATCACGGCCAGTTCCCCTAATCCCATCTTATTTTCCACAGGGTATCCCAGACCCTCTAGGTACTGCAGCGTCAACGTCCCCAAAATAGCCGCCTCGGTAAACGTCTTAGAAGAAATTTTAATCGTTGGACCTTTTTTAGCAAGGTCGGTGGCAGCAGTGACATCTGTGCCAGGCGCTGGATCTTTTGCACCGCAACCCACCACGCCCCCCAAAGCCAAGGCAAGAGATAAGGTCATAATAATTCCTAATAATCGGGTTTTTTTCATGTGTCATAGTCCTTCTTTCTTATAACGTTTTATGTAATTTCTAACCGCCAGATATCATCAACTAAATTGATCATCACACTTGATCCATCACAACCGCATACCCGGTGGCGTCATGCGGTGCTCCAGATAACACAAACTCCGTTCCAACACAATCGCCATCATCGCGCCAAGCCCCGCGCCCACGATCAAGTATTCTGGTCGAAAGAGCGCCAAGCCCCCCATGATTAAATTGCCTAAACCGCCTGCTCCAATCAGAGCAGCCAGGGTCCCTATACTGACACCATACACCGTGGCGGTTCGAATACCGCTTAGAATGATCGGCATCGCCAAAGGAATCTCCACGTCGATAAGAATTCTTCGTTGCGACATCCCCATGCCTCTTGCGGCTTCCTTGACATCAGGACTGACCCCCAGCAACCCTGCCATCGTATTTCTCACGATCGGCAGCAGACTTTGAAAGAGCAAAGCCAGGACGGCAGGTTTCATTCCCAGACCCAGAATCGGTAACGCCAGGGCAATGACTGCTAACCCGGGAACGGCTTGTAAAACGTTCAGTACGTTCAAGGTTACCAGTCCGAAACGTTGGAACTTCGGGCGCGTTAAGAAGACCCCCACGGGTATAGATATCGCTATGGCGAGGGTTATGGTGATCAACACGATCAGAGAATGCTGGAATAGAGCTTCTGGTGCCTTTTCGAAAAGGGCCACCCTGAAATTCTCCCAAATCATTTACCAACCCTCCTTCCGGTAAACATGCCTCCGAATATCTCTGAAGGAAAGCATGCCACAGAGTTCTTCGCCCTTGAGAATTCCCAGATAATCTACGTCAAATTCCAACAGCAACGAAAGGGCCTCCGGCAGAGCGGTGGTAGTTTGAGTAAAGGTGGTTCGGGTGCGAAGAGCCCTTTTCCGTAACCCGTCCAGGTCACCTTTAGCCTCCTTGAACTCCGCTAACGTCACATGCCCAAAGGGCTTGCCCTCTTCATTGAGGAGAAACGCCACCTCCGTCCCCGCGGCCTTCATTTTCTTACCCGCGCTTCCCAATTCATGGTCGCTCACCAGGCACCCCACCGGTTGCATCGCTTCTTCTACATCAAATAAACTTAACTTCTTCACCACTCGATCGTGCCCAATGAAATTCTCTACAAACCCATTTTTAGGCTTGGTAAGCATCTCTTCCGGAGTTCCGAACTGCACAATCTTTCCAGCGTTGAGGATGGCAATATGGTCCCCCATCTTGATGGCTTCGTTAATATCATGCGTGACAAAGACGATCGTCTTCTTAAGCGCCTTTTGTAGCCGCAGTAATTCGTCCTGCAAATTATTCCGTGCGATCGGATCAACCGCTCCGAAAGGCTCATCCATCAGCATGATCGGAGGATCTACGGCCATCGCTCGAGCGACACCCACTCTCTGCATTTGCCCGCCACTCAGCTGCGACGGATAACTTCCCCGTGTTTTTTCCAGGTCCAGTCCCATCATGACGATCAGTTCGTCAACCCGCCTAGCAATCTTCTCCTTCGGCCATCGATATAACCGAGGCACGATCGCGATATTCTCCGCAATCGTCCGGTGCGGTAGAAGACCAATCTGCTGAATCACATAACCAATACCCATTCTTAGCTGATCCGAGTCCTTGTAAGCGACCTCTTCTCCGTGAATCAGAATCTTCCCAGACGTCGGTTCGATCATCCGGTTAATCATCCGCAAAATGGTGCTCTTTCCGCAGCCCGAGGGACCGACTAAGACGCAAATCTCTCCGACAGGTATAGACAGCGATAAGTTCTCCACGGCGGGTATCGCTTGACCTGAGTACTGCTTGGTGATCTGCTGTAGCTCTATCATCCTGCGCCCCCTCTGGCACGGCTGTGTCTCAGCCCTTTAGGAACCATCCCATGCTCCAGAACCCCCAGCATCGTGTCTAGACCAATCGCAATTACTGAGATAATGAGAGCGCCCGTGACCATCATAGGCGTGTTTGACCGAACCAAGCCTTCCGAAATAAAGCGCCCTAAGTTGCGCTCCCCGATATAGGTCGCAATGGCGGCGATGCCCGTCGTCATGACGACCGTGATGCGAAAACCCGCAAAGATGATGGGCATCCCCAGCGGTACGAGAATTTCACGCAGGATTCTCCCCTGACTCATGCCCATGCCTCGCGCCGCTTCTATGACATGGCCATCGACGCTTTTAACCCCATCATAGACACTGCGAATCAAGGGCATCATCGCATAGAGCACCAAAGCCAGCAAAGCCGACTTCCGCCCTAAGCCGAAAATGGGAATGGTGACTAAAATTGCAAACATCGACAAACTGGGAATACAGAAAATCGTATTGGCTATGCCCAAGACCCTAGCGGCCCAGCGATCACTTTTAGTCAACAATAACCCGACCGGAATCCAGATTACTAGGGAAATCAGCATCGCTGACAAGACCAGCGTAAAATGATTTCCGGTATATTCGAGGATCGTATCCTTATTCTTCATAACAAAATTCAGAAAATCCTTTAAGGTCAACCCCCCTCACCTCCCAATCTTATAAGCTTATTGAGCCATCTCATTTTCATGACTAAGCTCCATAAATTTATAAACACAAGTCAGTCGATTTTAGTAAAAAAGTATCCAATTATAGTCAATAAAAGTCCCCAATAGATCCATGCGTGCATGGATCTATTGGGGACAGTCTAGAACAAGATATTATTAATTAGGGTAAAACAATCACTGGCTTATCTTTTGACCGTCGATACAATAAGAAATTCCGGCCAATCACCTGTGCAAGATCTGCCTCAACCTGTTCGGCCAGTTCAGTGGCCACCACTTTGGGTTCTTCAGAACAATTCTGCAAAACCCGGCACTTAATGAGTTCTCGGACTTCCAGCACCTCATTCGTTTGGGTCACCACTGATTCCGTAATTCCGCCCTTACCTACTTGCAGAATCGGGTCCATTTCATTGGCCATAGACCTTAAAAACCCTTTTTGCTTACCTGTTAACACGAAAGTATCGCCCCCTAAACCCTTACTCCTGAACCCAACTAAATCTCTCGCCCGCGATCTCGACCTTGTCCCCTTCTTGGATCCCCGCCTCACGAAGCGCCGCATCAATCCCCATGGCTTTCAAGATATTCTGGAAACGGTAGACATTCGCCTCACGCTCAAAGAACGTCATCTTGACATGTCTTTCCACTTCTTTACCCAGGACCCTAAAGACATCCTCTTCTTTAACGATTTCAAACCGTTTCTCAGATTTTGCTTTGGTCACCAAGTGATCCGCGGGTTGCTTAACAATTTCTGGAATCGGGGTATCCGGTAAGACGTCGGCAATTCGATACATCAAGACCTTTAACCCTTCCCCTGTCGCTGCAGACACTGGGAAGATTTCATTCCGATCGCCGACCGCTTCTTTCAAGCGCTGTAATTGTTCCTCAGCACCGGGAATATCCATTTTATTGGCCACAATAATCACCGGTCTCAAGGCGAGTGCCGGACTATAGAGCCGAAGTTCTTCCTCAATAATTCTCAGATCCTCGAGAGGATCCCGTTCTTCTGAGCCTGAGATGTCTAAAACATGCAAAATCAGACGGGTTCGTTCCGTATGACGTAAAAACTCATGTCCTAATCCTGCGCCCGTATGAGCACCCTCAATGAGTCCAGGAATATCGGCCATCACAAAGCTCTTGCCATCCTCCAGCTCAACGACTCCTAAATTCGGAATCAAGGTCGTAAAATGATAATCAGCAATCTTTGGCTTGGAGCCAGACACCTGTGAAATAATCGTCGATTTGCCCACATTTGGGAATCCCACGAGTCCAACGTCTGCCAAGAGCTTTAACTCCAGACGCAGCCAGTTCTCAACACCAGGTTCTCCATTTTCGGCCAAGGTGGGGGCTTTATTGGTATTACTCATGAAACGAGCATTCCCTCTTCCGCCCCGTCCACCAGAGGCCACCACAACACGCTGTCCATGCTCGGTAATATCGGCAATCGTTTCATTGGTACCGTCCTCAAAGACGACCGTACCGACGGGAATGCGCATAACAATGTCTTCCCCACTTCGACCGCTACAATTCTTCGCGGCGCCATGGTCTCCCCGAGCGCCCTTATAGTGCCGTTGATAGCGGAAATCCACCAGGGTTCTTAACCCCTCATCTCCCATAAAGACAATATTTCCGCCACGTCCACCGTCTCCACCGCTCGGTCCGCCTTCAGGAACGTATTTCTCTCGTCGAAAAGCGACCGCTCCGGCCCCGCCATCGCCACCTTTAACATAGATCTTGGCCTGATCGTAAAACTTAAACATAATTGATTTCTCCTTAACTCGTTAGATCGTTAACGTCAGCATTTTATCAAAGAGTACCGTCGTCTCATCTTCTAAGATCACCTGGCAAGACAAGCCACCCGGTTCCTCGAACAAATACACTTCCGCCGTGACATTAATTAAGTGCTGTGCCTGTTCAGAGACTTCTAAACATTCTCTAGTGTATCCATATAACCCATCCGCATAGTCTTCTCGCCAATGATTCCCCCAGTAACCGTCCACTTTCATCTCCTCAGGGAATTCCAGGTTCGTCATGATTCCTTGCTGCTGAAGACCAATAATCAAGCCCAAGAGCAGCGTTGCTAGCACCGGTTGATGAAGCAGCGCTATCTTTTGCTCTTGTTCCTGGGCTATGACCGTTTCCCGCATGTAGGCCAAGGCCTTCTCCGGTTGCTCGAGTTGCAAATTACCCATGATCACCTGCCAGTGATTCATAAAATCATGTCTCTGGAGACTATACAATTGTAAAAGGTCGGACAGAAGAACTTGTTCAACTGCTGACATCGTCATCATTTTCCTCTCAAATTCACGGCTTTATTATCATCTCTTTATAAGAAGGCTTATTATATGTACCTATAATAAAAACCCCTGGGAAAACCCAGGGGTGAATCAAGACAGCTTATTAGGCTACTACCACTGTGTCACAGGTGCTGCTGCTGTTTCTACACGTTCAGTATAAATACTAACTTGCTTGCGATTGCGATCTTTATGCTCAAATTTAACATAACCGTTGATCAAAGCATATAACGTATCATCTTTACCCAAACCACAGTTTTTAGCAGGATGGAACAACGTTCCGCGTTGACGTACGATAATTGTACCCGCATTGACGTATTGACCGTCGCCGCGTTTTACACCCAGACGTTGCGAGTTACTGTCACGACCATTTCGTGAGCTACCAACTCCCTTTTTATGAGCAAACAGTTGAAGATTCATTTTTAGCATGGAGTCCACCTCCTTCGATCTATTATTATATAGTCTTGGCCATACGTCCCATGGATCTGTTCAATACCTAGCGCCATGGTTTGTAAAATCCACTGAGCCTTTTCCATTTCTTGCTCTGGTACACCCACAAGCTGACAGATGAGATGTCCCTCTGACTCTTGAACTTTAGGGGCTACCGACAGGAAATGTTCTAAGCCATTACAGGCCGAAATACTCAGGGCAGACACTCCCGCGCAAACTATGTCTTGACCAGAATCCGCATACCCAGCATGTCCGGACAGCTCAAAGGCGCGAATCCGTCCTTGATCATCCGCCCAAACTAGGAAACGAAGGCCGTCGTGTTGCTTACCCTTTGATCGCTTCGACAAGCACTCTTGTGTAGGGTTGACGATGTCCTTGCTTACGTCGATAGTTTTTCTTAGCCTTGAATTTGAAGACAATTATCTTCTCCCCTTTGCCGTGCTCCACTACTTTCAGCACTGCTGTAGCACCTGCTACAACTGGGGTTCCTATCTTGAACTTACCATCTTGTTCCACGAGAAGAACCTTATCAATCGTCACGGTTTCTCCGACGACTACGTCCAATTTCTCAACGTAAACCATATCGCCTTCTTGAACGCGGAACTGTTTACCACCGGTTTCAATCACTGCGTACATATTATTACACCTCCCATGCCCTAGACTCGCCATTGCAGGTCAGTTTCTATTAGAAATAAAAACCTGTTAAACCTGATTCGTGCGGTTGCGGTGAGAAGTCACCACATTTTATTATTTTAGCATTTATCCTCATTATTTGTCAAGCAGGTTCACAAGAAATTATTTTAGCCAAGTACCAAGTTGCTATCTAACAACGCAACGTACGTATTAACACTTTGTTCTCCTTTTGAGCTTCCAAAGGCCATTCTATTAGCTTTAAATCGACACCAAATATAATATATTGTCGAAATAATCACGTTGAAAGTTTATTCACAGCATGTATACTGTAATTGAGGAAATAATTAAATAAATATATTTTATTTCTAGTGTGAACGAAGACCCGTAGCTTTAATGGTCACCAATCGGCTACGGTGAGTAATGGTGAAACCGGCACACCTTAATTTAAGGTGTGCCTTTCTTTATCCATTTTTAAGGACTGGTGGCAAACATCTAATTCTATTAACCAATAAAGGAGTGCTGCGTTATGCCATGGAAACAGGCCAAACATTCCGTTTTTCACTTCCCAACTCGTCAAGAGCTTCAAATTATTGCCACTTCTCTAGTCATCTGCTTAGCAGTCATTACTTATTTTGTCCTACGCACTTAAGATAAGGCTTTAGATTAACTTACTTTGAACGACCGTCATCAATCACGGCTACAAGCCCATAGCAGCTTTCGCACATGATAACCTTTTCTCCGGCGGGATGATGTGGATCTTGCCAATCATGGGCGTGCTGTGCTAGCATCTCATCGTCACATCTTGCACATTTAAAGGCTTCTCCTTTTTCAACTTTATCGAATCTTGCGCTACCGTTCTCGTTGTTATTCATTGATGATAGCCTCCTTCTTCGTAATATTCATGATAAGTTTCTTTCTTTATTAAGCTTGCATTGTCCAGACATTTTTTATACAAACAAATAACCTGAAGGCCAATTAAAAACTGGCTTCCAGGTTATTTTTTCTTTTTCTATTTCATGGCCCCTTGACCACTCTAAAAGACCGGGCTTTGCGGATCATCCATGCCCCTGTATTGCACCTGAATTGAATTAATGTGCGGTACCCACTCTTCCACTCTGCCCAGAACTTCCTGGTCACTGACCTGATCAACCATCAACACTTGAGTCTCACTGACCTGCACGGCAATTTTATACTGATTAGTCATAGTATCTGCGCTGACTAGAATGCCTTTATAAGGTTCTTTTGTATACGAGACATTATTGAGAAACGTATTTTTGCTCATTAACTCGCCTTTGGCTCGGTCCATTTTAATCAATCTCCTCTGCATTATAATTCTAGAGATATTTTTTCCCGATCCTAGATTATTATTCGATGTTGAAATTGAAATTTCGAATTATTTGGTTGCACAAATCTTCCGTTTCATCTCATCCGGTAAATTCACAGTGGTAGCCTCTAAGTTTTCAAGTAAATGATCTCGGCTAGTCGTTCCAAAAACAGCAGAAGAAATCTTCCCGTTAGAAAGAACATACGCCAAGGCTATCTGTGCTGCAGTGATATTAGGTTCATCATTGATAAATCGGTAGGAAAAACCTTTAACGAGTTTTCCTCTGAAGTTTTTCAGGGCCCGGGCTAAATACCAAAGATCCTTGATACTTTTAACTTTAAAGACTCGATTACAATATAAAGAATCTGCCAACGCTGCTCCAGCAATGACCCCTATTCCTCTAGCATGCAGTCTATCAATTAATGGTTCACGTTCTTTACATAAAATATTATAATCTGGCATTACAAAATCAAAGACCCTTAAATCTAATACTTTTTCCAAGACATTGTCCTCGAAACTATTAACTCCAATAGCCCTGACTAATCCCTCTGATTTCAATTTAAGAAGTTCATCCATTAATTCATCCTTTAGATCCGCAACAGACGGTCCATGCAAATGAAACAAAGGAAGCGTTTCCAAACCCAGTCTTTTTAAACTAAGTCTACAGCTTTCTCTAATCCAGTTTGGAGAAAAATCTTTATAAAGTTTTCCTCTATCGCTAATCCTAGTGCCCGCTTTACTCGATACGACCAAATTCGATTTATTGGGTATATCTTTTAGAGCTTTTCCTAATCGCACTTCGGCATTCCCTTCTGAATAACTATGTCCTGTATCAAATAAATTCACACCCTTGTCAATCGCAGTACTCACAATTCTCATTGCTTCCGCTTCATCAAATCGTTCCTTACCCCAATAACTGGCGCAACCCAGTCCAAGTTCAGAGACCGAAATCCCCGTTAATCCAATTTCTCTATTATTCACGTTACAACCCCTCATATTCGTATAGTCTTCTTTACTTTTTCCAAAATATAACTATCTCATTCAACGCTTAGTGATTTACCCGCTGGTTCCAGTTTATTTTAGTATATGTAAAATATGTATTTATATGGATATTATACATATACTCTCAAAACCCTTTTAATACAATAAGTTATATAAAGAAGCTCCCGCTGAATAAAGTGGACCCTATGTCAAGGACAATTTAGAAAAGAAGCTATAATAAAAATCCCCTCATGTTACAAATGTGATGTGAGGGGATTTTTCTAAATTTTTATAGGATACTCGCCCGTGTTTAAGTAATTGGCATATAGATTCGGTGACAGTTTTGCTAGTCCCCATTGGTAACGGTCATTGTTGTAATAGTCCATATAATCATCAATTTCAAGATTCAGATCCGAGAAACAATTGCACCTTAATAGATGAATCTCATCCTTCATATGGCCAAAAAATGACTCCTGCGGGGCATTGTCCCAACAGTTACCTCTCCGGGACATAGACTGGCGGAGTTCCTTGTCTTTTAGAAGCTGTCGGAAAGATATGCTAGTATAGTGACATCCCTGATCAGAATGTAGGATTGTCTTGCTATTTATCGAAATTCCGTGATCTTGTATAAGCATATTGACTGTTTCAAGTACAAAATCCACTGCCAACGATTCGCTAGCAACGTATGCCATTACCTGTTTAGTGCAGGCATCCTTAATGACAGAAAGATATGCCTTGTCACCATGATTGTAGAAAAGGTATGTGATGTCAGTGAGAAGAATCATACCAGGACCATGTTCTTTGAACTCCCGATTGACTAAATTTTCAGAAACAGTGTTGGTTTTCATGGCCTTTGCCATGCGGCGGTAAGGATTCGGCTTGCGTATCGGGCATTTTAATCCGTATTTACCCATAAGACGCTGTATTTTCTTACGGTTCATTCGAAGTCCTTGATTCAGAAGGCGCATATGGATTCCACGTGAACCCTTATCATAACCACGAAACTTGTATGCTTCTAGAATAAGTTCAAAATACTTATTGTCTCGTTCTGCCTTTTCATTCCTTATATCTACAGTATTTAGCCATCGGTAATAACCGGAGCGTGATACTCCAGCTGTTTCACAAAGCCAGCTGATATTTAACAGGTTATTATCTCGTTCAATCATTTCTTTGATGAGTTTGTATTTGAAGGACGGTTTCGCTTGTATTCCCAGTTTGCCTGCCGATCCACCTGAATATTTTTTTTTAGGAATTCATTTTCTTGGTTTAAGTATGCAATTTTCTGTTCTAAGCGCCCAATTTTTTCAGGATTGGTGAGTTGCTTTGTGGATGGACGCCCACTGTTGTTCTTTCGGGTGTCTTCACAACCCTCCGGACGTAATTCATATCGCTTCATACGGACGACAAGACCGTCTTTTCGTCTCTTTCCGAGTATGCGATGGTCAATTCCCATATCAGCCAAAATTTGTGATGGCAGCTTCCCTGCACGATAATCTTCTTCAAATTTTTCTTTAAACTCTTTCGTATAGGTAATTGATTTTGAGCTTACATTTTGGATGTATGGATTCTTCTCTAATTCGCGCTGCAGTTCATCAGTAAAATAATTTCTCCCCATAGCATCTCTCTCCTAACTGGATGTATTAAGTATAACAAAAAAGACCCTATAAAATAGAGTCAGTTAATTTTTGGCCGAGTAGGCCTCTTTTTTAACTGTCTACTTTATAGGGTCCATTTTA
>DASRMG010000285.1:0-14060 GCA_035648035.1 Desulfosporosinus sp.
GCTCCAACAACGCTAGCCCCTTCAACTCAGGATCTACCATAACGGCTATTTCCCCAGCTTGCCAAGCTGCTTCGCATTCCTTCGGTTGTTCCACTCGACTCGCCCGAACCCCTTCAACTTGCCATCGACCTTCCGCTACGGCTGTACCAAAACAAACTGGCCACCGAACCATGAGGGGCTGAGCTACTTCCGTCATCACCACTCGAAACCCTGCTTTTGCTAGGGTCCATCCAACTCCAGAGGCTAGTTCACCAGCTCCGCGAATTAAAACCACCGGTCCCTTCATGACAAGTTTGTTTTTCATTCGCTTCAGTCTCCCTTATGTATTATTAGCAACGCCTCGTATTGCTCCGGAGTATCAACATCTAGAAAAAATTGTTCGTCTACAGGATACCTGCACCAGCGTTCAGGATAGCGATATAAGATTTCTCTACCGCCCTGTTCTCCTTCGAGTCCCAATAGTTCTGGCACATACCGTTTATGAAAAAAAACGGGTGATACTGCCTTATCCCCAGCAATCGGTACCAGAAAATCCGGAGGGTCCTTCAGCACCTTCCCCAGACAATCGGCCAGTTCTTTCGCCGTCACCCCCACCTGGTCTCCCGGCAGAAAGGCGATACACTGAACCCGACTCTCTAAGTCTTGTAAACCATCACGAATCGTCTCCGCAAGTGGTTTTGGACATGATACTTCCAGCCAAGTTCCACTGCATGAATTAAAACTCTGGATAAGATCTTTAGTGAGATAGATTTCCATGGGATGTCTAGCGACAACGACAATCTCTGTGTCCACTGAGAGAGACGATTCCCTTAACGAACGGAGCTCTTGAAGCGTGATTGCCTCGATCAACGTCTGGAGAACATGCCCCAGCACCGTCGTAGCCTTCCAAGGCAGTGCCAGTTTATCCTGCCCCATTCGGGTCGCTAGACCTGCGGCCATTACCACAAATCGAACCACTGTAGTTTTCCCTCCTTGGCATTCCCCGCAGCTATACGCAAATGGCATGGCCGATCTTTCAGGTCCTCGATGTCTAGTTGTATTTCCATAAACCTGTGTAGGAGGTCTTCTAAAAGCACTCCTGACGCCACACGATCCTTGTTCTCTGCATCTCCTCCGTGACAATTCAAGAGAATGACCCAAGACATCTGCCCATATTGAGGTGCAAAGACGGGAGATCTTAAGAAATAGCGCCAAGCCTTCTCTGCGTTCCAAGCGTGCCCGAGAAGGTCCAGACAACTTTCGGGTCTGTGAACTTGCTCGGACCTTAAGACGTTCCCCCACAAACCACCCTTCAGAACTAATACAACACAATCCGAACGTTGGGGAATTTGCGGTTCATGGGGTTCCCAGCATTTTAACTTGAGCCCCTTGGCGCCATCCCCTTCGATCACCCAATACCGAGCCTGAACGCCTTTTATATTATATACCTTGAAATCTTCTAATATGGCAGCATCGACCATTTCCAGGGAAGGCCCTCTCCATTTACCGCTTTTCTCAAGGACGTCAACATACCAAAAGCAAGCACCTTGTTCTTCACAGGGCGGAGGGCTTGGATTTTTCCACCCCTTCATCACAGCCTCAGGAAAGACTTTCGTTGTCGTCGTTGCAATAACCCGCTGCCCCTGAGAGACAAGGTCTTGAGTGATTGCCTGAAGACAGGTCGTCTTTCCTCCTGCGCCTATGAACGTTACAACTTGCGCACACGTTGTCATCTCCCATAAACTGCCCTTGCCCCAGCCGTTTGGACACTTTGTTTCTACATTGACCATGTTCATCTCCTAGGGCTGTTTTCAACTATTGTACTCGACGTGTCGGTTAAAGTCCAAGTCCAAGTTTGGAAGCTACTTCTTATATCGCGTTTCACGCAGTGGAAGGGAACATCTTAGCTTACCATCAAACTTGTAATAAGCAGAGGCCACGGCAGGCGCGGTGGGAATGGAAGCAATTTCACCCACGCCTTTGGCACCATAGGCGATTGGAGAAGCATTTTTCTCTATAATGATACATTCGATCTCGGGCACTTCCGTCGAACGGAAGAGGCCCAGCGTCCCATACTTGGCCGTTGGTACGCCTTTTTCGAGAGGGAAATCCTCACGCACAGCATACCCTAATCCCATAGTAACTCCGCCTTCTATTTGCCCTTCGATAGCCTTG
Source organism: Desulfosporosinus sp. (assembly GCA_035648035.1). GTDB lineage: Bacteria > Bacillota > Desulfitobacteriia > Desulfitobacteriales > Desulfitobacteriaceae > Desulfosporosinus. Next base: position 2,155 of record DASRMG010000285.1, read on the forward strand.
GGGTTAATGGCCCTGCCCACGTCATGCGCTGCCACAACTTTTTCAACGTTGCCCTCTGCATTTAATAAGACAACTTGAGTGGCATAACTATACGCCACATGGGCAATGGGGTTCGGCTTCTTCGAATCCATTGGATCCGTTTCTCCTTGATATTCACCGGTGAAGTTTTTTCCTTCTAGTTCTTCTAGAGAGGATTTATACAGCGCTTGTTGCAATTTTAGAGCGGCCTGACGTGTCGCTTCACCTGTAAACATAGTCTGACGTGAAGCGGTTGTCGTACCAGAATCAGGCGTCAGCGCAGTGTCGGGTACCCCAACTTCAATGAGGTTTATTGGCAGCCCCGTGGCCTCATGAACAATCTGCGTGGCAATGGTCGCAAAGCCCTGCCCAATACAAGCAGCGCTCGTCAGAACCACGACCCTGCCGTTGAAAATTTTCAGTTTTACCCGACCCGTATCGGAAAGACCCACCCCAATTCCGGTATTTTTCAGGCAACAGGCAATGCCTGCGGCATAAGGATGGGTTTCATACGCTTCGCGAACCGCCAGAAGAGTCTCTTTAATAGCCGTCCCCTCATCGGAAATCTGACCCGTAGCATTCATCATACCCGGTTCCAACGCATTGAGAAAACGAATCTCCCACGGTGAAATTCCTACTTTTTCTGCCAAGAGGTCCATATTAATTTCCGCTGCAAAAGTAGATTGCGTGACTCCAAAGCCCCGAAATGCCCCTGCTGGAGGGTTATTCGTATACACACAAAGCCCTGTAATATCCACATTTGGCAACTGATAAGGGCCACTAGCATGGGTGCAGGCCCTTTGCAACACTGCGGTACCCAGTGAGGCATAGGCGCCTGTATCTGCGACGATGGTGGCCACCATCGCGGTCAATTTCCCTGCGGCATCACACCCAGTAGTGACATCTAACTCCATCGCATGTCGCTTAGGATGAACTAACATACTCTCCTTGCGCGTCAAGGTGAGTTTAACCGGTTTATGTGTTTTTATAGCGAGCAAGGCAGCATGATGCTGGACAATTAAATCTTCTTTACCACCAAATCCACCGCCTACCAGCTGACTGATGACACGCACTTTTTCCGCTGGAAGCCCAAGGATACCCATGATACCATGTTGGTCATCATAAACACTTTGATCTGCGACATAGATGATAATACCACCGTCTGCCTGAGGAATTGCTAAAGCGCTTTCAGGTTCCATAAATGCATGTTCCGTCGGAGGCGTTGAATAATGTTGCGTGACGACATGGGCTGATTGTTCAATGGCTTCCTGGGCATGACCTCTGTTGACTTTCGTTGTGCTCAACAAATTCCCTTTAGGATGAATACTATAAGCTTGTTCTTCAAGCGCTTGGGTCGGACTTAGTATCGGTTCAAGTTCTTCATAGTCAACTTTAATCAACGCCAAAGCCTCACGCGCTTGTTGTTTAGTTTGGGCAGCCACTAGTACCAAGGCATCTCCAATATATCGCGTCTCTTGTCCGACAGAAACCAGTGTCGGCCAATCATGAAAAATATGACCGTGATCATGGTCACCTGGAATATCCTCCGCTGTCAAAACGGCTTCTACGCCTGGATAAGCAAGTGCCTCCGATAGTTCAATCGCTTTCACAAGAGCTCTAGGATACTTGGTCCTCAATACCGCTGCGTAAAGCATCTGATCGACGTGCATATCATCGACGTATTGACCCGTTCCCAATACTTTCTCACGAGCATCTACGCGATGAATACTTGTACCAATCCCAGCTCCAGCCTGAGCGTTCGGTTGGAGCTCTCCTCGCAACACTTTGGCGGCGAGCAGGATTCCCTTTTCGATCTTCACATAACCCGTGCACCGGCAAATGTTCCCGCGAATGCTCTGCTTAATTTCTTGTGGTGTAGGATTTGGCACCTTATCAAGTAACGCTTTGGCGCTGATCACCATACCCGGTATGCAAAATCCACATTGTACGGCTCCCGCTTGAGCAAAAGCCCAAACATAGGCTTCTCTCTCTCGCTCGGATAATCCTTCCACCGTCAGAATTTTCTTCCCTGCGACCTTGGCTACGGTCAATAAACAGGCTCGCATCGCCTTGCCGTCCAGGAGTAACATACACGCGCCACAGGACCCTTCTCCACACCCATTCTTGAGGGACGTAATCTGGGCTTCATCGCGCAAGAAATCCAACAGTTTCATATCCTCTTCTACAGTGTACACTGTATCGTTAATGTCAATGTTAAACATTTCCCCCAACCTTTCTCTTAAGAAATGGCTTCCGGGATAAATATATCCCAGTGGGTTTTGCCTCCTGAAGTTGGCCGTCTTTCACAACGTGTTGACCACGAAGAAACACATGCTTGACTTGACCCCTCTGATGGAAGCCTTCATAAGGCGTATAATCGACCTGTTGATGAAGTGTTTTCACCGTTATGGTCGATGAAACCGAAGGGTCCCAGATCACAAGATCTGCATCACTGCCAGGGGCGATGGTTCCTTTACGAGGGAACAATCCGAATAATTTAGCGGCCTTTGTCGAGGTTAGTGCCACGAATTCGTTCATCGTTAATTTGCCCGTCATCACTCCATAAGTGTAAAGTAACCCCATTCGTGTTTCCACCCCAGGAGCCCCACTGGGGATCTGACTAAAATCGTTGAGTCCTAATTCTTTTTGCCCTTTATAATTAAACGAACAGTGGTCAGTTGCTACAGTATCAAGGACCCCTGTTTCTAAACCAGACCATAATTTCTCCTGATTATCTACCGAACGCAAAGGCGGCGAAATGACATATTTGGCACCATTAAAGCCTTCCAAACGATAATAACTGTCATCGAGTAATAGGTATTGTGGACAGGTTTCAGCATAAACTTCTAATCCTTTAAGTTTAGCCTCCGCCACTGCTTCCAGCGCTCCACGACAGGTGAGATGAACAATATAGAGAGGGGCTTCGGCAATCTGAGCCAGCGTTAGAACCCGGTTGGTGGCTTCCGCTTCTGCCTCTGGCGGTCTAGTGAGTGGGTGAAAATGCGGAGCAGTCTTTCCATCAATACGAGCTTCTTTGACCAAGTAATCGACGACATCGCCGTTTTCACAATGAACACAAACCAGTGCCCCGCACGCTCCTGCCTGCTTCAGAGCCTGTAACAAGGCACCATCATCGACTTGCAGAATATTTTTATAAGCCATATATAATTTGAAAGAAGGTATACCCTCTTGGTGAACTAAATCGGTCATGTCTTGAGCCACTTGATCGTTCCAATCCGTGATGGCCATATGAAAACCAAAGTCTACATAACATCTGCCATCGGCTTTGGCGTGCCAATGTTTCAAGCCCTCTTTCAGGGTTTCCCCTTTAAACTGAGTGGCATAATCTAGGATGGTCGTTGTCCCACCCAGTATCGCTGCTTTGGACCCAGATAAAAAATCATCGGAGGTAGAAAACGTTCCCATCGGAAGATCAAAGTGAGTATGCGGGTCAATTCCTCCGGGGAATATCAAGCAGCCGTCCACCTTGATGACCTGATCGTCAGGTTGCTTGATACTACGACCCAAGGCCACAATCTTGTCGTCTTCCAAACGTACGTCGGCTTGATATGAATCAACCGCTGTAACAATCGTTCCACCGTTTAACACAATACCCATTCATCACTTCTCCTTCAAGGTTCAAGGACTACAAAAACGACAATGTACGCCCTTCGTTGTTACAACGACGAACCTCAATTTTCAAAAGAGGCGCAGAGTGCTTCCCGCAGGGGAGGCTTCTCTGCGCTCATTCTTTTTCAAAAAGCTACTTAACCAGGTCGCTCTTCTTATTTCTTAATAAATGTACCGGTCTTGCCGTTAATTCCATCTTTTGCTTTTTCAAGAAGCGTAATTAGCGCGGTGCGATTGTCACCAGACGATGCAAAGTCAACCGCTGCCTGAACCTTCGGCAACATAGATCCAGGTGCAAAATGACCTTGCTGAATATATTCTTTAATTTCTTCTGTTGTAACGCTGTCCAGCCATTTTTCGCCAGGTTTTCCGAAATTAATTGCCACTTTTTCTACGGCAGTTAAGATGATTAGGAAGTCAGCGTTAACTTCCTGTGCCAAGACACTAGAGGCAAAGTCCTTGTCAATGACAGCACTTACGCCTTTTAGATGGTGCCCTTTTCTGATAGCAGGGATACCTCCACCTCCACAGGTAATCACGATTTCACCGGAATTCAATAAATTATTAATGGTCTTGATTTCAATAATTTCTTTAGGAAGCGGGGAAGCGACCACCCTACGGTAACCTCTTCCAGAATCTTCGATGATCTTAAAGCCTTTTTCCTTTGCACGCTTAAGTTCATCGTCGTTCATGAAATGGCCAATTGGTTTTGTAGGATTTAGAAAATTAGAATCATCCTCATCCACCCGAACCTGAGTGATAACTGTGGTAATAGATTTTTCGATGCCACGGTCCAGCAGTTCTTCCTTCAAAGCATTCTGCAAATCATAACCTATATAGGCCTGGCTCATTGCGACGCAGACTGATAGAGGCGTGAAGATTGGATGCATTGGATTAGAACGCCCATACGTATCCATCGCCTCATTAATCATTCCAACCTGTGGCCCATTCCCGTGGGAAATCACGACATCGTATCCATCTTCGATCAAATCAGCAATCGCTTTAGAAGTATTTTTGACGGCGATCATCTGCTCAGGCAGATTCTTACCAAGTGCATTTCCACCTAAGGCAATAACAACTCTTTTTTTCATGATGCTAGTTCAGTCCTTTTAATTAGTCTCACTCACATTCAAGAAAATAGCCAAGACATACTGACACGTTTTTCTTCCCTATGCCTTAGTCAAGCTTCCTTTGCTTTGCAACTTTCTCCAAGGTCTTTAAAGTAGCCTGTGGATTTTGAAACTTGCTTAAGAAAATCATTGCAGCAATAACATAAGGCTTGTAGCTTGCTTGCTTGTAGAGTGGAATCCGATATCGATCGAATACGCTGGCATCGACTTCTCCTTCGTCACAGCTTAAACCCGTGATATCCGCTGGCAGACAATGCATATAGGTGGCTTTACCAGCCTTTGTCAACTTCATCATTTCTTCTGTGCAAGCCCAATCTTTATGCTCTGCATTCTGTGCCAGTAATTCCTTTTCAAGGGCCTTGATTCCTTCCGAATCGCCTTCACCATATAATTCAGTCCGTTTTTCCATTGCAACAAAGGGAGCCCAGCTCTTTGGATAAACGATGTCGGCATCTTTGAAGGCTTCTTCCATGCTGTTGGTTTTAGTGAAAGATCCTCCTGATTTTGCAGCATTTGCCTTAGCCACTTCTTCGACGTCTGACATAATTTCATAGCCTTCAGGATGTGCTAGAACGACGTCCATTCCCATACGAGTCATTAACCCGACAATACCTTGAGGTACCGAAAGCGGCTTTCCGTAGGAAGGTGAGTAAGCCCATGACATGGCAATCTTCTTTCCTTTTAGGTTCTCTATGCCACCAAATTCATGAATGATATGCAGCATGTCCGCCATTGCCTGAGTAGGGTGATCTATATCGCATTGTAGATTGACTAGGGTCGGTCTCTGCTCTAAAATTCCGTCCATATTTCCTTGCTTTACTGCCTCAGCAACTTCACGCATGTAAGCGTTTCCCTTACCAATATACATATCATCACGAATACCGATGACGTCTGCCATAAAGGAGACCATATTGGCCGTTTCACGAACTGTTTCACCGTGAGCTATTTGGGATTTCCCTTCGTCCAAGTCCTGAACCTCAAGTCCGAGAAGGTTACAGGCAGAGGTGAAGCTGAAACGGGTACGGGTAGAGTTGTCACGGAATAAAGAAACCCCTAGTCCGCTTTCAAAAACCTTCGTAGAGATGTTGTTTTCTCTCATAAAGCGAAGCGCGTCAGCCATAGTAAATACAGCTTCCAACTCATCCTCTGATTTTTCCCAAGTCAGTAAAAAGTCATTGTTGTACATTTCTTTAAAATTTAATTTATTTAGTTTTTCAAGATAATCATTCAATGTTTTCATATAAGTCTCCTAATATCTAATTATTTTTGAAACGTGTGCGAACCGCGTAATCGCTACGTTCTACTAAATTTTCACTAAATTCTGAGTAGCTTTCGGCATCTTATCAGCGTACTTCTCAACGTAAATACTCGGAATCATTGCATACATGGCCGCACAATCCACGAGTTCCTTTTTCCAGGTCCGTTCATTGGGAGCATGGGCTTGATCTTCATGACCAGGACCAAAACCAATACAAGGGATTCCGTAACGCCCCATGATGGAAACGCCGTTTGTGGAGAACGTCCACTTATCAACGACTGGATCTTTCCCAAATAAACCTTTATAAGACTCTTCTAAAGTAGTGGTTACGGGATGTCCCTCCTCGATAAGCCAAGTAGGGAAATAGCATTCTGTCGGATAAACTAAGTTCGTGTAAGAAGGGCGTTCATACGAATACATCGTCACTTCGGCGCCTGAAGCTTTAACCGAAGGAAGATTTTTAATCTGCTGAACGGCGAATTCCCATGATTCTCCCGCAGTTAAGCGACGATCAACAGAAATCCAGCAACTGTCCGCCACTGCACAACGGGAGGGAGAGGTATGGAAAATTTCCGAAACCGCTAAGCTCCCTTTACCCAGAAACGGATGATCCAGCAGATTTTCATGTAAGCCACGAAGTTCTGTTAGGATTGGCGCCATTTTGTAAATCGCGTTGTCGCCACGCTCTGGAGCAGAACCATGACAGCTGACACCTTTGGTCATCACTTTAATTTCCATCCGCCCGCGATGTCCTCGCAGAATTTTTCCATCCGTCGGTTCAGTAATAACGACGAATTCTGGTACCACTTTATCTTCTTTAACAATGTACTGCCAGCATAAGCCATCACAATCCTCTTCTTGTACGGAACCAACGACGACCAATGTATAGTCGCCTTCCAAACTGAGGTCCTTGATAATTTTCCCAGCGTAAACCATCGAAGCCATACCACCGATTTGGTCAGAGGTACCGCGCCCGATAATGATTTCTTCATCTTCATATCCAAGATAAGGGTCATACTTCCAAAGTGCTGGATCGCCGATGCCTACCGTATCAATGTGTGCATCCATCGCGATGAGATGTTTGCCATGCCCCAGATAACCTAAGATATTACCCATGGGGTCAATCTCTACTTTATCGAAGCCTACTTTTTCCATTTCCTCCTTGATACGCAGGACAACTTTCTCTTCGCCACTGCTTTCACCAGGAATAGCGACAAGGTCTCGTAAAAAGCGGGTCATATCTGGTTGATATTTTTTAGCTAGCTCAAGTACTTTTGCAAAATTAGTATTCAAAACTATATTCCCCTTTCATGCCTTAATGGTTAGTATGGTCTATCATGGTCTATATTAATGCAAGAATAGTGCCAATTTCTGAAAATACTTAAAAACACGATCTAATGTCCTTAAGCTTGTATTTCTCGCTTGATGACAGCCTTCTAACAATCTGTCATAATCTCAAATTGAGATACTTTTAATAGAAAATCAGCACCACTTGTCTCTCTTAAACAGCGTGGTTACAAAGTTCTGAGCATTAAGTCTCATATTGATACATTAGTCTAGCCTTGATACACCCTTGAGGCACTATTTTAACAATATTTCGGACCGCTTAACCCAAGCCATCTAGGAAAACGTTCTGTTTTCACCAATTTGATACTCTTTAATTTTTCGATAGAGAGTGGCTCTGCTTATCCCCAGTAATTTTGCCGCATCGTCCTTATGCCCCTCACGATCAACCCGCGTTAAAGCCTTCGTAATTGCCTCGCGCTCCAACCGTTTCAAGTTCAAGGATAAGCTTTGAGATTCTGGTTTAAGGCATGTTTTTATGCGCGGTGGTAAAATATCCGAGGTGATTTCCCCGCCTGCCACCATGGTAACGCAGTATTCAACAACATTACCCAGTTCCCTAACATTACCTGGCCACAGATAAGTAGCCAGTAGATCGATCGTTTCCTGCGTGATTCCGCTGACTGATCTGTCTGTTACAGTAGAATAGTAATCCAAATAGAATTGAACCAAAATCGGCACATCTTCAAGACGATCACGCAGTGGTGGAATCGTTAACGGAATAACATTTAACCTATAATAGAGATCTTCTCTAAATTCGCCCGTTTTCACCATCTCATCTAAGTCCCGATGTGTTGCGGCGATAATTCGAACATCCAGAGGAATAGTGCGCGTACCACCCACTCGTTCAATTCTTCGTTCTTGTAAGACTCTGAGGATTTTAACTTGCAAATGCAGCGGCATGTCCCCGATTTCATCGAGAAAAATCGTCCCATTGTGCGCGAGCTCAAATTTTCCCAGTTTGCCACCCCGTCTGGCACCCGTGAACGACCCTTCTTCATATCCGAATAATTCACTTTCCAGCAGATTTTCAGGAATTGCCCCACAATTTATGGCAATAAAAGCATGCCCTTTACGTTTACTGCTCTGATGAATGGCCCTTGCTAAGAGTTCTTTGCCTGTGCCGCTTTCTCCTTGAATCAAAAGCGTTGCCTGACTCGGTGCCACATGCAATGCCATTGCTTTGAGAGCCTTCATTTTAGGCGCCTCACCAATGATCTGTGAAAAATGTGTTTGAATTTCACTGACAGTAGCCTCTTGGACTAACTTTTTGATTTGCTTGATATCTTTTACAGAAATCACTGCGCCTTCGATAACCCCACTATTTTTAATCGGCACAACGTCACAATAAAGTTGTGTGGCGACCCTCTTACCTTGGATCGGACCAGAAAAGGGTTCCCCACGTTCCACGGCAAACCATAGTTTTTTGTCATCCAATAGTTGATACAAAGCCGGTTCTTTCAAGGTATCAATATCCAGTAATTTGCCTGCTAACGTATTATAATGGGTCACTTGTTGCTGATCATTGATGAGCAAAATCCCATCATGTAAAAGATTCAAAACGGTGAGTAACTGGCTGGTGAGCAATTCCGATTCATGATTTTTCTCGTTTTCTAGAACTTTCCCCACTAGCAGCTCAGCCATCTTTTCCAAGAAGAGTAGAAGAGATTGCTTGTTATCCATTAAGCGTTTCGTTTGTTCTTCATTAAAGCTCACTAAGCCAATCGCCCCAATAATTTGGTCTTCTACGCGTATCGGTATCGCGACTTCTGCATACTCCTGGCATTTCCCCCGAGATGGACAAGGCTGACAGAGTTCATTAAAGCCTGGATTGTCAATGATCACCGTTGCCCCCGTGGTGATCACATGCCGGTATACAAATCCATCATCCATCGGAGAGCCGCATCGGCGCTTATACTTTCCCGTCCCTGCCACTCGAATAAGATCGGAATCAGCGATTTCAACTTCAATCTTGAGTGCTGCTGCAATGGCATCGGCAGTTTGTTGAACTGTGCTCTTAATGTCACGAAGGTGATACATACTTTTCCCCTCAATCAATTTGCTTTAAATTATATTATATACAATTTATAACAAACAAGCGAAGTATAAGGATCCTGAAAGGACCTACCGTCCCTCAGATCCTTTGATTACTTACCGGTTGATGGCAATTCCCCATCCCATACGATGCTGCGCCATTTATACGGGTCTGTATTTCCTTCAGTATTAAAGATTAAGATCTGCGAGTTTTCATCCAGCCCTAATGCTTCCCTTGCCGTTTTGAAGTCTTCATCGATTAAAAATGAGCTAAGCAACCCCGCTGTCACTGCGCCTGATTCACCGGAAATAACTTTCGGATCTCCATGTAAAGGACTCGCCAAGACTCTCATACCCTTGGCCGCTACCCAGTCAGGGCACGAGACGAACATGTCACTGTAATCGCGCAAAATATTCCAGCCAATCAGATTGGGTTCTCCGCACGCCAGTCCTGCCATAACTGTGGCCATGTCTCCGCCAACTATCCTGGGTTCACCATCCGCTGCCAGGGCTGATTGATACAAGCAATCCGCTTGATTGGCTTCTACAATCACTGTTTTAGGACAATCTTCTTTAAACATAGAGGCAAAATAGCCTTGCACTGAACCTGCTAACGCTCCGACCCCTGCCTGCACAAAAATATGCGTCGGTTTCTCGACACCTAAGGCATTCAACGCTTCTAAGGCCTCAGCCGACATGGTCCCATAGCCTTGCATAATCCAGCTTGGAATCTCCTCATACCCTTCCCACGAAGTATCCTGGACAATAACCCAACCATGCTTTTCCGCCTCAACAGCCGTCATACGCACGGCATCGTCGTAATTCATATCCGTGATCTCAGCCTCTGCGCCTTCTTCTCTGATTTTGTCAAGACGATACTCAGAAGAACCCTTGGGCATATAGACCACTGATTTTTGACGTAATTGGCGGGCTGTCCAGGCGATACCCCGGCCATGATTTCCGTCTGTGGTGGTGGCAAAGGTAATGTCCCCTAATTGTTCCTTAACCTCGGGGGAGGTAAGAACATCAAACGGCAATTCGCTAATATCTTTGTTCAGTCTCTGAGCAAGGTATCTGCCGATTGCGTAGGAGCCACCTAACGCCTTGAACGCATTTAACCCAAAACGATACGATTCATCCTTAACGTAGATTCCACCGACGCCCAGACTCTTAGCTAATTTCTTGAGTTGACGTAAAGGTGTTGGCAGGTAATCCGGAAACGTGCGGTGAAAATTCATAGCCTTCTCTATTTCTGATTGACTGAAGAGTTCTGTTGAAACGCCCTCACCCTTGTCCTTATGCATATTGTTTTGTATCCAACGTATTTTTTCACTCATGTTAATCGCTCCTATTCCTTAATATTTTGTTTCAATTCTGCTTTTTAATACCGTATTGTAAAAACAATTTCTTGTTTTACTTGTTGACTATGTTATCTCCCCCTAAACGAATTGAATGGCGCACCCTTAGTTTAATGCAATTTTCATGCCAATATTTCCATTTCTCTCTTTTAGGATCTGTTTCATGACATCATTCATACGATAAAAAAGCCTCCCTGATCCATTCTTTGGTTAAGGGAGGTTCGTTTGTCTCAATTACATTGAATTATTATCGTCCTTGTTTTGCCGCTTAGCTATGAAACTAACACCTGCTGCAATGATGATCAACACTATTGAAAACACCATTAAAATCAAGGCACCATCATCCTGTCCATTTGAAGCAGGAATTACATTGAAATACTTTTGAAAAATGAAGACTGTAACGGCAGCCACAAATCCCACTGCCCCCGTTAAATATCTTGTTTTCTTACCCATTGTTTTTTTTGATTGTTGCGGTCCAACAAAGGAACTCTGCCATACAACACGAATTAAATAATACGTCATACAGACCATCATAAGAACATAAACGTTGAGTGGATATTTTAGCCATCTAAACCCGAACCCATATAGACCTATGTCAGTCATCAAAAGATAAAAAAGCAACATAAAGGCCTGATTTCCAATCTTGTTTCTTTTTTGTAATTGCATCTCATCCAGTTCATTTCTCCGCATCGTCATCATCCTCCCAAAAAATTTGATCCAGCGTTTTTCCCAATATTCTACAAATTGATATGCATAAATTGACCGATGGATTGTAGTCACCGTTTTCAATGGCATTAATAGTCTGCCTCGTCACTCCAGCCGCTTCAGCTAGAACTTTTTGCGACATATCTTTAGCCGCTCTTGACGACTTCAATCTAAGGTTTTTGCCCACGTCATCACCTCTACTCTTTAGTAACATAGTAGCACACTCTTTACTATATGTATACTATATCATACTTATAGTATGTATTTTTTGATACTAACGATTTATGAAACTTAATTGAAAGACGAGATGCCACTTTGTAAAACGAAATGCACTCTTTGAAACCGACAACTGAATATTTGTAAACGAAACGCAGTTTTTGTAACCCAAAAGCCAATTTTGTAAATGAATCGCCACTTTTGCAACCGAAA
>DASRMG010000286.1:0-10543 GCA_035648035.1 Desulfosporosinus sp.
GATAACACCTCTTTTTTGGTTGTTTTGGTTAGCACTTAATTATACCAAAAACTGAGGCTTCATGCGGATTTTCATCGTTTTTTGTCTCTTTTTTATACTTATTTTCGGCTAGTTTATCTGGGTGCGAAAGTTCAGTTATTAGATATGATTCGCCAAAAAAGAAAAGATTCCTTCATAATTTGGTAATTATAGTTATGATACTTAAGTTTTAGATAACACTAATTTTATTCAAATCAATACTACCTATAAATAAGACTGTTAATCAATAAGACAAAAAGGAAGCCGTAGTCTTCATTCACTAGAAGTATACAGGGACTATCGTCGACCTACGAAAATATTTTGGATCATGAAAACGTGTCCAACGTTAAACAAGAAGAAAGAACAAAAGCTCCCCACTTTGGAGTGCTTTTGTTCTTTTGTATATATTTCCATAAAATTAACGCTCTTGTGCAGAATCACATGTTTTCTACAAATTGTATATTAACCCCGTTGGGATCTTTAACATGAAAAAACTTAATATACGGATTTGGTTGGAAAGGCCCACTATGGACTTCTAATCCTTTCTCTTTGATCACCTTGATCATTTCGTCAACTGACTTAACTTCAAAGCCTAAAGAAATACCTTCAGCCTTGCCCATTACTTTATGGTTTGGATTACAAACAAGTTCGATTTTTGTTTCTCCCTCACCCAAAAAACAAATCTCCACGCCTGCCCCTGCTGAGAACCTTCTACTAATATTAAGTCCCACAATCTCTTGATAGAATTTTAATGACTCGTCCATATTATCAACCGTAATCGTGCACCAGCAAAACTTCATAGTCTCACTCCCAACATAGTATTTAATTTTAACTGGAATATATCACATTTCATAATTAACAACAACAGAAATTCTGACCATCACCCGCTATATCTCTTGACAAAAACACTACTCAGTATTACGATATACTAGTAGTAAGTAATACTTTATACTAGTCATACAGAATAGCTAGGAGTGATTACGTTGGAAAACCTTACTGAAATGCTGAAAGGTGTGTTGGAAGGCTGTGTCCTTGAAATTATAAGCCGCAAAGAAACCTACGGCTATGAAATTACGCGGCGGCTAAACGCCCTTGGATTTTCAGACGTTGTGGATGGGACAGTTTATACCATCTTGGTGCGCCTGGAGAGAAAGAAGCTGGTGGAGATTACAAAGAAGCCCTCCGATATGGGACCACCACGGAAGTTTTTTGCGCTTAACGAAGCAGGGCGTGAGGAGTTGCGGAAGTTCTGGGGAAAATGGGAGTTTGTATCTTCAAAAATTAACGAGTTAAAGGAGAAAATATAATGAATTTCTGGAAAAAAATTACAGGCAGCGACATGACGAAAGAATTGAAGGCTTTTGAATCGAGAGCTGAAAAACTGCCGGTTGATTATCAAGGGGCATGGGGGAAAATTAAGGCCAATCTTTGGCCACACTCAGATTTCACCGGTCGCAACCTCATGCCAATTCTTGACAGCGCGCTTGACCTGCTCGAAGAAACGGCAGCGAATGGTCAGAGTGCCCAAGAGGTTTTGGGTGACGATATCAAAGGCTTCTGTTCAGCGCTGGCCGGCGAAGAAGGGGCAAAGTCTTATCGCGACAAGTGGCGCAAGCAACTCAACAATAATATCGCTAAAAAATTAGGTAAATAGGAGGATAAAATGAACATTCAGGAGATCATCGAAGGCAAAAAAGAGTGGCGAGCGCACGTGGCGCGTGTTAAAGCGCTCCCGCAAGATTATCAGATTGTTTATAACGAGATTCAAAAATATCTCTTTAAGGTCGGCCCTGTTGAGCTAACCGAAGGGACGGGTTTGCTTTCGGGGATTATCGATTTTTTTGAAGAGGGCGCGGCCTTTGGGAAAGGCGTGCTCGAAGTGACGGGCAGTGATGTAGCAGCTTTCTGCGACGATCTAATCAAAGATTCAAAAACTTACGCTGACATCAATCAAGAATATGTTGACCAAGAAGTTAACAAGGCCATGAAAAAGTTTACAGATAAAATAAAAAAGTAAAAGGAGGGATATCGGGATGGAAACAGCCATTGAAGTGAAAGGTCTGCGAAAGTCTTTCAAGGACACAGAAGTCCTGAAAGGCGTCGACTTCGAGGTGTCGCGTGGTGAGATTTTCGCCTTGCTTGGCTCGAACGGCTCGGGGAAAACGACGATTGTTAAAATACTGTCAACACTCCTCAAAGCAGATAGCGGAAGCGCGATCGTATGTGGCTTTGATGTCTTTCGGCAACCGGAAAAAGTCAGAGAAAGTATTAGTCTTACCGGGCAGTTTACCGCAGTAGACGAAGTTCTGACCGGGCGTGAAAATGTTATCATGATCGCCAAACTCAGAGGTATTACCAATGTAAACCACATCACTGACAATTTACTCGAACGGTTTGGCCTCCGCGACGCGGAAAATCGCAAGGTTGGAACCTATTCCGGCGGTATGAAGCGCAGGCTTGACATAGCGATGAGCCTTGTGGGAACGCCTGCCGTCATCTTTCTCGACGAGCCGACGACGGGACTTGATCCCGAAGCGCGGATCGAAGTATGGAAATCCGTCAAGGAACTTGCCCAAGGCGGTACGACGATCCTTCTGACCACGCAGATTTTGGATGAAGCGGAGCAGCTTGCCGACAAAATCGCTATCCTGCACGGCGGCGTGATTATTGCAAACGGAACGCTCACGGAGCTCAAAAAACTGTTCCCGCCCGCAAAGGTCGAATACATCGAAAAACAGCTGACCTTGGAGGAAATATTCCTGCACATCGTCGGCAAAAAGGAGAAAAATAAATGAAAATTTCGCGTGACATCAGCGTTATGTTCGGACGTTCTATGCGCCACGTTTTCCGCAGCATGGACACGATCGTTACGACAGCGATCATGCCCATCGCGATGATGCTTATGTTCGTTTATGTCTTAGGTGGCGCAATACAGGCGGGGACGGGCAACTATGTGAATTTTGTGTTGCCAGGTATCCTGCTGATTGCCATCTCCAGCGGCATAGCGTATACGGCGTACAATCTGTTCCTAGACGTGCAAAACGGGATATTCGAGCGGTTTCATTCGATGCCGATCCACCATTCCGCGGTACTGTGGGGCCATGTTCTGACCTCTCTGGTTTCCAATGTCATTACAGTCATCGTTATCATACTTGTCTCGCTTATTATGGGGTTTCGTTCCTCTGCCGGCGTGTTACCTTGGCTGGCCGTTGCCGGAATACTCATACTATATACGCTGACGCTGACTTGGATTGCCGCGATTGCCGGGCTGTCTGCGAAATCGATTGCTGGCGCGAGCGCTTTCTCTTATCCGCTTATTTTTCTTCCCTTCATCAGTTCTGCGTTCGTTCCAACGGACACTATGCCCAGGGTTGTCCGCGCGTTTGCGGAAAATCAGCCGGTAACCTCGATTGTCGACACCATCCGCTCGTTATTGTCCTGTCAGCCAGTTGGCAACGATATATGGATCGCACTCACTTGGTGCGTCGTAATTATGGTTGTCGCGTACATTTTCGCGATGAAGGTGTATCGACGCAGGATATGAAATCACAATACTAAGTTGTACCTCATTTCTGTACACAATCTCGTGTAACCTTTTTGGACATGAATCATAGTATGTACTATTTTTCCATATTGTTCCACATACTCCAACCTGTGCATATTATTAAGTATTACAAGAAAAGGGGGAAAAACAAATGGCATTTGGTGTTAATGGAGCTGCTTGTGGTTGTGAAGAGAGAAAAGGCTTTGGTGCAGGAATTGCTGCAGTTGTCGTAATTATTCTTCTTCTTATCGCAATGGGAATAGTATTTTAAGTTAAAATTAAAGGAGGAACTTCTTATGTATGGAATGAACCAAGGAATGATGCAAGGAATGGGTCAAATGCATCAAGCGTGTTGCCCTCAACCAGTCGCACCTGTCGCTGCTTATGGTGTAGGAGCCGGAGTGGGCGTGGCAGTGATTGCTGTTGCAATTCTGATTCTTATCGCTTTAGGCTTAATCTTCTAAAGACTTCTTATGAGCTGGTTATCATCTGAAAAGGTGATAACCTTTAAGCTATAACTTTGCCACCTAAGAAAGGAGGCATTCTCTCAATGCTCTGTCGTTCAATTGTCATTCATATCACCTGTAGACAACTTGAGCTTTATGAAGGAAACCGATTAATCAAACATTATCCCATTGCTGTCGGAAAAGTATCAAACCCTACACCCCATGGCCACTATACCATTATTACTAAAACAGCTTATCCTCGTAATATCTATGGTAGCCACTTAATGGCACTATCCCTTCCGCATTATGCGATTCACGGAACAAATAACCCGTCAAGCATTGGGCAAGCCGTATCCAAAGGATGTATCCGAATGCATAACCATGACATCAAGAACCTATACCAAAACGTGGAAATCGGCACAACCGTGATCATTCAACATTGAAGAAAAAAGTGCTGCCTATATTTTCTCAATTGACCACAAGAATGATACTATAGCTCTACCTCTAGATTAAATAAGCTCCAGCCTTCAGGCGGGAGCTTATTTAAATTCTCAGCATCGTGCCTTAATTAAGTTAAGACAATTGACACCTTGTTTTGTGCAACTAGAATCTTTTCTGTAATCGGTGCTCTATTTACGATCTTTATTAGCTGAGCCACGACTGGTTGCATTTTATACCAGAGAACGTCAAGAACGTTTCTGGTATTCACAACTTAACTATATTAATAGGTCGCTCACTTTTTTTACTTTACAACGCAAAGGCTACAAAGGCTACTAATAACACTAATGAAAACATGATAAGAATTATATTGTGACTTGCGTATAAAGCTTTAATTTCGTCACTTACAGATTCCTTTTCTAATACTTTTATGTATTTCGAACCTGCTACAAATAGAAAAAATATCTGTAACATCAGAGCTATTTGAATAACCAGCTTTGCACTCACAATACTCCCCCCCGTTATACGAATTTCCGCTTTGATATATATGAGTTGAGATACTATATTCATCTCAAACCCAAATTGCTTTAGGTTTATATTTGTGAATAAAAATATTTTAAGGTTTATCTTGCAGGGGCTTGCCCCCTTCAAAATAAACCTTAAAATCAACCGACGTTCATTTTCCGCTTAATAACTTACCGTGATACGGTTTCACCTAATATCTGTGGAATGGTCATCATCCTTGGTCTCAGAGGCCAGCGGATTCAGGGCATTACTGAGATTCATCGCTTTGTCCATTGAAAGGCTTGCACACTTTTGGGACAAACGGAATATTTTATATGAGACAAGTTCACTTTTGAAGTCAATGAAGGAGGTACTATTTGTGATCACTAAGAATAAATATAATTTTAAACTAGTTAAAAAATGTCACAGTAAACTGGCCGCTGGTCTTGCACTCATAGCAAAACATCGTCTATGCCCACGTCCATGTCCATGCCCTCCAACGACGATTCCTATTCCCGTTAATCGGATTTACGTGACAAACTATTCCGGTAATAATGTCTCGGTCATTGACGGGAGCACGAATACCGTCATAGCCACCGTTGATGTCGGTTCGAATCCAGGTGGCGTAGGTGTGAATCCGACAACGAACCGAATTTACGTGTCAAACAGCGATAGTAGTGATGTATCGGTAATTAACGGAAAAACCAATACCGTCATAGCTACCATTGCAGTGGCTGCAATTCCAGGTGGCGTAGGAGTCAATCAGATAACAAACCGAATTTACGTGACAAACTATGACCAAAAGGTATCCGTCATTGACGGCTGCACCAATGCCATCATTACCACTGTTGAGGTCGGTGAGTTCCCGACCCAGGTAGGTGTGAATCCGATCACCAACCGAATTTACATTTCAAATTTAAATGGCCGTACTGTCTCT
This sequence comes from Desulfosporosinus sp., assembly GCA_035648035.1. GTDB lineage: Bacteria > Bacillota > Desulfitobacteriia > Desulfitobacteriales > Desulfitobacteriaceae > Desulfosporosinus. The sequence continues at coordinate 5,888 of DASRMG010000286.1, forward strand.
GTCATTGACGGATACACCAATACCGTTATTGCGACTGTTCCAGTCGGTGTTTTCCCCAGAGGGGTCGGTGTTAATACTTTAACGAACGGGATTTACGTGGCCTACCAAGATACTAACAGTGTCTTGGTCCTTGATGGAATTTCTAATACCGTCATAGCTACCATTGCAGTCGGTTCGGATCCCATTGGTGTGGGTGTGAATTCGAGGACGAACCGAATTTATGTGGCAAACAGCACTAGTAATGATGTCTCGGTCATTGACGGGAGCACTAATACCGTCATAGCCACCGTCCCAGTAGGATTTACGCCACTTAGCATCGGTGTGAATCCTTTAACGAACGGGATTTACGTGGCAAACGCGACCGGCGACAACGTTTCGGTGATTTGTGGGATTTCTAATACGGTTATTGCCACCATTCCAGGAGGCTCCTTCCCGTACGCGGTAGGCGTGAACCCTTAAAGTGTCGTGATGCGTGCTTATTGGTGGTAAGCGAATTACCGTCAAATCATATTGCAAAAAAAGCCCTATACTCATGAAGTATAGGGCTTTTTTTGCGAAATAAACCGCTTAATAAAATCAGCTTTCAGACTCGAGGAAGTGTTAACGATCCTAATTCTGAATATACATAACGGAAACTTACTTCAGGGGAGTATTAAACATACTCTTTCTTAGGGACGGTGAAAATGAAGAAGCAAAGTTTGGTAAAAGGCGCGTTTGTCTTAACCATCGCTGCCTTTATAAGTAAAATATTAGTTTTAGCCAATTCCATTATTCAAGCTAGAATACTTGGCTCTGAAGGAATTGGGCTAAAAATGATGGTTATGCCTTTAATGGGCTTGATGATTACTCTTACAACCATTGGATTACCTGTTGCTATTTCTAAATTAGTGGCGGAAGCAGACGCTCAACGAAACGGAGCAAAAGTCAAAAAGATTCTGCTCGTATCTTCTGTGATCACAGGAAGCTTAAGCATTGTCGTTGTCTGCCTAGCTCTTTTCTGTGGCAAGGTATTTTCGTCCTATTTTTTAACGGATCAGCGGTCTTATTATTCCTTCATGGCGTTGATCCCTATCATTCCGATTGTGGCAGTTTCAAGTGTTCTCAAAGGCTATTTCCGTGGAATGCAGACTATGAGTCCGCTCGGTATATCAGAAGTGATTGAACAAATGGCAAAGATTTGTTTTACCTACTATTTGGTTCAGAAGCTGATCCCTTATGGTATTGAATATGCTGCAGCTGGAGCTGTTCTAAGCAGTGTCATTGGAGAAGCTCTCTCTTTATTGGTTTTAATGCTAGCGTTTAGACTTTCACACCAAACGAAATTGCGTATTCCAATCTGGGGTAAAATGGCCAGAGGTAGAACCATATTAGCTGAATTATTAAATACAGCCCTGCCTACAACCGGTAATGGTTTAGTAATGTCAATTTCAAGGGCTATTCACCCCATTATCATCACCAAAAGTTTGGCTGTGGCCGGAGTGAGTTCTGTGATGATTACGAAAGACTATGGAATGTTAACGGGTTTCGTCATGCCGCTGTTATTTTTTCCTGGTTTTATTAACAAGTCACTAGGAATTACTTTAGTTCCTGCAATTAGTGAAGCGATGGCTACCAATAATATCAAGTTAATTTATCGAAGACTCAATCAAGCGATCTGTGTTGGTCTCAGCGTTGGTGTTCCTAGTACCGCTATATTGTATTTATTTGCACATGAATTAATGACGGTGATCTACAAATCTCCACAAGCAGCGCCCTTTTTACAACTCATCGCTCCGTTCTTTTTGTTCAATTATTTCCAAGCTCCCCTGCAGTCGGCCCTAGTAGGACTGGGGCAGGCGAAAGTAGCCATGCTCAATAATATGATTTCCAAAGGGACCACGCTTCTTCTGATATATCCTTTGTCTGCCTCTCTGAAGCTGGGAATCTATGGAGTCATCTTCGCGATAAGTATCGGTGTTATATTAGAGACTTTATTACATTTTCTCTCCGTTATTAAATTGATAGGTTTTAAGGTGAACCCCTTAGAGATGATTAAAATCACCTTGGCGGGAATAGCCATGGGGGTTAGTGGTCGGTTTGTACTTTCCTCCTGTATGACTCATAGCGGGTTGAAATTGGGGCTTGCAATAATAATATCAATTCTATGTTCCCTCTTGATATATTTAGTAATATTATTTTATATGAAAGTGATTCAGCGCAACGATATCCTTAGAATTCCTTTGATAGGCAGGCTATTGGTGTTATTGTTCCCTATGAAAAGATAATTGCCTAAGTATCTTTGACACGCAGTTTTTGAAAGATACGAATGACAGGCCCGATGAGCATTTGCATACTTCCTAAAGCAAAACACCAGGTTCCCAAAATCGTCCAACTTTCGAAGAAGAAAAAGATGCTTCCTGAGGCAAACCATACTCCGATCAGCAAATCATTGATGATCTGGATCCATTCATATCGCTGTCGGACGATCGTTCGTCTCTTCTCATAATCTATATCAACGAGTATTCCTTCACTCTCGATTTTAACTTCTTCGTTGCTCGGTGGTTTAATGGACGTTTTCTTCATACTTCGCCTCCTTTGCCCTTATCATGATCCTATAAAGATGTGGATATTCATTTTTTAGCAGGAAATAGCCACGACTTGGCAGTGACCAAATCGTGGCTATTTATATTGGTTACAGGCCCACTGTGATTCTTCTTACTTCGCATAATGAGGAGATAGCCAATTAAACTGATTTCCTATGATTATTTTTTTCATCTAGAAACATTTTCCAGAGTCTTATGCAACTTACGAAGGCTACTAACAAACCGAAGTAAGGGTATATGGTAAAGCCATCTTTGACACAAAAAGTCACAATAAACATTGTACACAGTATCGTGAGAATACTTGCTATGATGGCAGATACTCTGAGTAGTTTCGCTCTTTCATTCATTACTTCACTCCTTAAGAACTTTTGCGAACCAATTTCGTATATAATAGCAATATCGGACACATTACGAACCTATCGGTCATCCAACGTTGCTGAAATAACCATTTTGGAGGTGGATATGGGGTCAATAATTTCCCGAGCAAGAATAAAGTTACTTATATTAATAACGATCATCTGTTTTATTTTAGTTGGAACAATATATATTCTATCACCGTTTCCAAACAACGACACTATTTTATCTGCCACTCAGAAGAAGTTTGCTGTACCAATATATACTGACTTCGAACTCCAAGGGAAAAATCAGTGTGCGGCGTATTCTACTGCTTTTGTTTTAAGAAACTCAGGCCAATCAGCTAAGGGAATAGAGGTTTATGCTAAGATTCCTTTCAAAGTTCCTATTTCGGGGTACGTTTTGCCGAAAGGAGTCATTTCATATCTTCAGTCCCAAGGACTAAAACCTATGATTTATAAAGGGGATCTTTCCTCACTTAAAGCAAGACTGATCCAACGGAAAACACCCATGATTGTATTGGTTGGAAATGGACTCTTTTGGCAGCATTACATGACATTAATAGGGTTTGATGACGACAAAAGTGAGCTATATTTCGTCGATTCTAACAAAGAAACTGATGAAAACGCAGAGTTGCCAGGAAATAGGACTATGACCAATGACTATTTCTCAAAATGGTGGAGCAATGGACTACCTGTTTTTAATCACGTTTATATAACGGTGGGGGAAACGTTGTGACTCCACCTAGCTAGTTTCATGTCTTACCTTACAAAGCAGAAGTCCCCTCGTTCAATCGTTGAACAAGGGGACTTCTGCTCTCGCTGGAACTTGTCGTTTCGCGAAGGGTCTTGGAACCTATCATCGTGTTTTACGATTTTAGGAGTTATGATGACTGATTGAATTTTATAGAAGAATGCTCAATTAAGCATTGGGTTATACTATTTTTATCAAATATTTATATAGAATTGTTGAGGATTATTTATGAATGTTGGTTGGAATGTGGAAACATATATATCAATTCTAGCATTGTTGTTATCAGTCACTCTTTTAATTTCAATGATTAGAATTAAATGGAGACAATACGGCTTTCTTTTTTTGTTAAGTGCAGTCATCGGCGTGATATTATGTTATATTTTTATTTACCTTGGTTTGTATACATTCCCCTACAGGCTTTTTCCTTACATCTCAAAAATACCCATTACTGAAATTCTTACTATCTTCCCCGCATACGTATTGTTAGGTGTCAGATATAGTCCAAAATCATGGCCGTGGAAGATACCATTTTACTGGACTATCGTTCACATTGGAGTGTTTTGTGAGGCATGGGCGGAACATAGTACACATCTCATAAAATACAATCCACCCTGGGATACATGGGACTCATATACATGGTGGTGGATATACTTATTGGTCTTTGAATGGGTTGGAGGTCTTATCGTATCTCCGGAATTCAGGAAACCTATTGACCAAGAGTTGTTACAATATGGTAAGTTAGGATGGTTTATTTTACATTTTATTTTAATTAGCACAATTTTTTTAGCGGGTGTGTTTATGCAAACTATGTTACAAAAGATCTAGGATTATAATGACCCCAGGGGATTGGACACGTAACTGAAAAAATAAGATAATAAAGGTATGAGTAAGAAAAGAAAAACCTATAGCCCCTCAGAAAAAGCTAAGATCGTTTTAGAGGTTCTCAGAGAGGAAAGTACTCTCAATG
>DASRMG010000287.1:0-21020 GCA_035648035.1 Desulfosporosinus sp.
GTTCCCTTACTATCCCGTATGTTTCTGCTTCGCATGGAACGTCATGACTATCACGAAAATGCTATGCAGAGGGGATATCGGTCCATGTTGGTATGGTCTTTGGAACATAAGTTTGTTGTGTCCTTTATCTCGCTGCTTTTAGTTGCTGGGTCATTGACGCTCATCACCAAAATTCCTCAGAATTTTATGCCTTCTGAAAAGACCGTCTCTTATGCGCTTAACGTCACGTTGCCCATCGGAACAACGGCTGCCAAGTCTAATGATATGGCTCTGCTCGTGGAAAAAGAGTTAAGTAGCCGACCTGACGTAAAATATTATCAAACCCATGTCAGTGCCAATAATATTAACCTGAAGCTGGAACTCAACGATAGTGTTAAGCAATCGGATATTAAGCAATTTGAAATTGATCTTCGCACGTTCGCCGATCAGCTTGGGCCAGACATACGCTCCTCGCTCTCTCCCCAAGGCTTAACTTCGGGAAATGGGCTCGTCATGGTGTTAAGTGGCGCTGATGTCAAAGCTTTAAAAGAGTCCGGGGACATGATTGTGAAAGCCATCAAAGGCGTTCCGGGCCTAGCTGATGTCAGTACTAATCTTTCTTCTATGCAACCACAAATTTCAGTTCAAGTAAAACCAGAGGCTGCCGCTAAAAAAGCGCTTTATCCCGCGATGGTCGCCCTGAGTGTGAGAGAAATGATCAGTGGAGATTCCGTCATGTCGGTCAGTTTGGACGGCCGCACAACGGATGTTAATCTGAGCCTGAAAGTCGATGACTTTAATTCCTTAGATGCGATTCGCAATCAAGAGGTCACGTCGATGACAGGTGAGCAGGTCAAAATTGGGGATGTCGCCACCGTAAGCGAGCAACCCGGTCCCACCTCGATTCAACGTTTAAATCAACAAGAGTATGTCTCTGTCAGTGGTCAATTTACGACTGATAACTCCTCTGGAATTCAAAAGGAGGTTGAAAAACGAATCGAGCCTCTTCAACTCCCCAACGGAGTCACTTACACGTTTGAAGGTGAAAGTAAGGAAATTGGCGAAGGCTTCAAAAATATTGCTTACGCTATGGGAATTGCTATTCTCTTAGTCTATGTGGTAATGCTAATCGGGTTCGGAGAGATGGTTGCCCCGTTCGCCATTTTGTTCTCTTTACCGTTTATCTTTGTCGGGGGATTATGGGGCCTTTTCCTCTTCGATCAGGCTTTGGGTATGCCCGCTATGGTCGGTTTCTTAATGCTCATTGGAATCGTAGTGACCAACGCCATTGTGTTTATGGATCGAGCCATGCAGAACCGGATAGAGGGTATGCCCACCAAGCAAGCCCTTGTTGAGGCCGGCGTCACCAGAATTCGGCCGATTTTAATGACAGCCTTAGCGACTGTGGGCGCCTTGCTTCCCTTGGCCGTTTCGAGCGAAGGTGGTCTGGTTTCCCGTTCCCTAGCCATCGTCGTCATAGCCGGTCTCACCACGTCTACCATTCTCACGCTGGTCATTGTTCCTGTCGCCTATCTTGTCCTCGATGCTCTACGTTTACGATTGTTCGGAGTTAAGAAAGGTGACTCAACGCTCAGTTAATTGTTATTGATACAACGAGAGCGCCCGCAATTGGCAGGCGCTCTCGTTATATACCCGTGAACAAGATCGACGAGATGCTGTGGGAGCAGCCTGAAAATTTTATAAAAGCATCATAAAAACATAAAAAAAGGTATTTATTAGGGTGTTGACGAATTCAAAGTAATATTGATAATAATTTTATAGTATTGAATCATTATCGCACAACTTCTAAGGGGGATAAAATGTTAAAAAGTATCTTAAATATCATCCTCGGTGTTTCAGAAGTGATCGCTATTATCGTCTTTACCGTGGCTTATGGTATAGCCTGCACTTTTGTTAGTTGGATTCCGGATTTATCGTCTAATGAATGGGCACTGATTACTGGATCATTCTCCTTGATCGTTCTTGCTCTTAGTTTTGGCCTATGGCGTTTTACTTCCTATAAGGAAAGTATTCATGGTTGGATTTTGTTGCCCGGGATTATTGTGGGTAAGGTTTGGATTACGACTAGCGACAATAGATCCTTTAACACTTTGCTTATAGGTTCTATACTTGTAAGCGTTCTATTTGTTTTTCTTATTCTGGTCGAAGTCATCCGCACTTATTCTGTTACAAAGGTACCTACGCCTGAAAATGTCCTCTTGAAAGCAGAAAAAGCTTAAATTTACACATTACTAAACAAGAGGCTCTACTACTTTTACATCCAAAAAGTAGTAGAGCTTTTGTTTTGTCTTAAGGTCCTTAATTATTTTTGCTATAGTCTTTGATATATTCCATCAGATTATCGATAAACAGAGCTACGCCAGCATCTTGAAGTGGCTTAACCACCTCAGCCGCTATCCCCTTATAGATTGCGACGATGTCCTCACCATAGTGAATGCCGGGCACCGCCCAGTGTCCGTTGAGATCTTCCCAATTTGGACAACTTGCTCGTAAAACTAAATCAAAACGAGGGTCTACTTTTGATATTCCCACTGGCAACGGATCCGCCGAAGCATAAGCGTAAAGGTGCTCCAAGTGAGCTAGCACGCCTTCTTCTGGTGTAGAGAAGGTAGCACCTGGCGCTCCACCACCAATGGCTCCGATCCCAGCAAAGTTGTATTGCGATGGTAATACGTCGCCCCCAAATTTAAGGTAGCCGGTCTCTTTCATCATCTGGGCCAGCGCATAACCCCATCTAATCCCGAGCAGCTCCCCCTTAATCTTATAGAACGGGATAATATCCAGAGCTTGAGGGTTTTTCTTTAACATGAATTGTTGGCACTGCTCCAGTGTGACTGTTTCCTTTCCCAAGATGGGCGTCTTGTATTGGATCCCAAAGTAGGCACAGAGTCCTTTGGCATGAGCCACTGCCAGGGCATAGCGGAAACTCGGATCCTTTAACTTCTCTGAATCCATGGCATGATCGATAAATCCATTCTCGGTTAAAATGGCAGGCATGCTTGTCTCCCTCAAGACCAGGACGTTCTGCGTTTTCACACCGCGATTTGCCCAACTCCCTGCAGACACGAGAAAAGGCAAGACCCTATTCGCAGCCTTTTCCGCTTGACCGCCTTTGCCAATAATTAAAATCTCTTGTCCAGTCCCTCCACCAGCGTTGATGTGAACTGCTACAAACAAGTCGACTTTGTTCTTTTCAGCAATCGCTACGCGGGCCTTAAGCTGTTCCTTCATAGTTCCTTCTATGTGCTCAGGGGCATAATCACCGTCGCGCGTGAGGATAACACTGATTCCATTGTTCTCTAGCAAGGGTTTTAGTGCTAGACAAATTGCTAATGTAAGATTTTTTTCAAGCAAGCCATTACCTACTGCGCCGGGATCACTACCCCCATGTCCAGGATCGAGACATACTTTCATCGTTACCCCTCCATCTTTTCATACCTATTGTATTCAAGATGATTAGACCTGTTACTTTTGCGGTATTGCCAAAAGCAAGTCGGTTTTGGCCGACTGCTTTTAAAAGGATAGTTGACAAACTTTAGGACAGGTAAAAGTGTGTCAAATTTTCCGCCGCCATAAACACTGCATTAATCAAGAGAAATATATTCCAAGCATAATTGTATACCCATTCTCTTGATTAATCATTAGTTATTCCATATTAAGTGCCAAGAAAACGGATGAAATCCTATAGGATTTCATCCGTTTCTCACACTAGCTATTATCAATGTTAGGCGCTAATTCTTCTATTTCGCAAGAAGCATCGCTTGCAAGGCCTTATCGGCATTATCGTAGCCAACCTGTGCCTTGTGCCAGGTTGTTGCGTCAAGATTAGGAAGTTGTTTCACCGCCCAAAAATTCTTGAGGGCTACTTGGACATCGCCCATGGTCTTAGCACTGTTCAAACGACTCTCTCCATAAGCCGTAACCTTTTTGGCTGCAGCGATTAATTTATTAGAGAAAATTTGTTTACCTGCGTCCGAAAGTGCATTGTAGCCCGTAACGTAGTATCCTAGAGAATAAATTGCTGTGGAACTGGCGGGGTAGTTATACCAGTAATCTCCGTTTGCTGGTTCCGCTGCTGATCCCCCTCCACTCAGAAGGCGCGTGGCATTAATCGTTAGATCTCCAGTATGGTAGGAGGTTGGAGTGCTCCAAGTGCTGTCGTAACTGGGTGGCAAACTCTCCGGTAAGGCTGAATTATCCCAAGGAGTTGTCTGATAGATTGGGGTATAGGGTGGCTTATAATTCTGAGCCATCAATTGGTAAACTCTATCCTGGTAAGCTATAATACCATGGTCTCTAGCATAGTTAGGATTGTTCCTAGCGCTCCAGCCGTTATACGCCCAGACTGCAAAATACCAGTTCTCAAGCTTGTTCCTGTCTCCATCACCTATTTTCGGTACCGTTCTCCATTTTTGATTAAGAATCCGAGCACCTTCTGAGATGTTAAAGTCATAGTCGGTTTTGAGCCTATTAATGTAGGCTAGATCAGCAGCAGTGCGTGCTGGGGCTGCAGCGATAACCTTCGTCACTGTCTTATCAGTAACCACCTGATCTCCACCAAGTGCAACTACTACAGCGCTGCTAGACAATTTTGCACCGATGCTAGCAATAGTGGCATCCCCACAAGCAGCAGTGTCTGTCAAAATAATCGGAGCACCCACTGAGGCTGCTAAGGGTGAAACAACGAGAGAGTCTACCAAGTGTGCGTCTGTCCCATTAGCTACATAGGCTTTATTATAGCTGTAGGTGAGGGTATTGAGTACTACTTTGTTCGTTGCGAAGCGATCTGACCCTGCGAGACTAGCTACACCTGGGATTGGTTTTACTCTTTCGATGCCACCGATAGTGTATACTTTGCCTGCTTTATTTGCGGACGCAGGGAGGCTTCCATCAGGGTTCGTTACTAAAATTGAATAGTTATTAGCTGCAGCATAAGAAGCTACAGACAAAGCATCCGGCAAGCCATTATAGCCAATTACGAAGGTGCCCGCAGGGCTGGTGAGTTGAGCAGAAATTTTAGCTGCTGTCTCGATACGATTGGCACCTTTGAGCGGAATCACTTCCGTAATACCAGGTATGGCTTTCACTTGTTCTACAACTGCTGTGTTGATTGCTCCGACTACATATACTTTCGAAACCTTTAGTTTAATTAGTTCCGCTTTGGTGGCTTCCGTCAGAATATTATTGTCCGTCAATAATATCGGGGAGGTTTTTCCAGCTAAGGGCGCTGCTGCTAGAGCATCCACCAAGTTAGCATCTGCAGATGGGGCTAGGATCGCTGTTGTGGCGGATACGAATTTCTCCGCTACTTTAATCGAAGTTCCTATTCTTTCGTTACCGTAAATTCGATCCTTTGTTAAGCCTCTAGCATAGTCCGAAATCTGCATTATTCCGATCCCTATACCATCATATCCAATAAGTGTACTACCATCAGATTTATATTGACGCCAAGTCGATTCTTGCCATGCGATCGCTTTCAACACAACGGGAGGAATATTGTATTGTTGTGCCCAATAGGTAACCTGATTGCTGATATTTGCTTGCGAAGGTGACTCTGCAGCGAGCGCATTACATGGAAAGCTACCGAACATTAATAGAGATAAGAGAAAAAGAGCCAAATTTTTATTAACCCTTTTTTTCACACAGTTCATAAAATTCCTCCTCATAATTCAGCCCTTTTCAAACCACTATAACCGCGTATAGGCCAAAATGCCCTGATAGATTCCAGTCGCGGCTTTCTGACGGAAACTATCACTTGCTAGTAGTTGCTCTTCATATGCATTGGAGATAAAAGCAACTTCAACTAATACAGCAGGCATTTCAAAGTGATTTAAAACAGTAAAATCGCCCGTTTTCACACCACGATCTGTTAGTCCTATAGTATTGACCAGCTTATCCTGAATCGACTTCGCCAACTTGTAACTCTCACTACTATTGTCAAAATCAGGATACATGCCATAGTAGGTCTCAGTACCATAGGCACCCGCGCCGGCATTACTATGAATGCTAACGAAAAGTGTAGCGTCGTAGGAATTCGCGATATTAACACGCGACCACAAATCTTCGTGTTTGTTATAGGGGCTTGCTGGTGAGCCATCACCGTTTCGCGTGAGATACACTACAGCTCCTGCAGCGCGTAGCTGGCTTGCTAATTTTTGAGCAATTGCAAAATTACTGTCTTTTTCCCTTGTCCCTGCAGGTCCGACGGCTCCTGGATCGGGGCTACCATGACCTGGATCTAGAACAATTACTTCTCCTCCCAGAAGACCTGGGGGTTTCCCTTCAAGGGTGCTACAGACGTCCGAGGATACAACGCTTGTCCCTCCCAGGATACAGATTGTCTGTAAAGTCGCTGAACTTAACACTTCGGTAGTCCTCACAGGGACTGAATTTCCGAGAGTTAGAAAGAGAGGCGAACCCGTTTTAGCTGCCAAGGATGCCCCGACCATTGCATCGGGAAATTTCTCACCTGAAGCAATATAACCAGTTGAAGAGGAATACGCCGCCTTGGAATAGCTGTACATTTTGGCCGCTGTATCATAGCGATTGACACCATTGATACGCTCAAAATTTATTTTGTTCAGGGTGCTGGTGGGCACGACCGTTGTCCCTCCAACGACGAGAACATGGGTCGGTTTTAGCTGTCCGTAGACTTCACGAATTGAAGCGGGTATTCCTTGAGCTTGGGTTAAGAGGATCGGAATTTGTTTAATTGCAGCGTAAGGAGCACTCACCAAGGCGTCTGGGAAATTTTCTCCGTTAACAATAATGACAGAGTCACTAGTGATTCTCTTAGCAATCAAGGCGGAGGTTGCGTAGCGATCTGCTCCACCTATACGGTCACAATTGAGACCGCGTTTTTCCAAGTTGATAGCTAGGTTCCTTGTTACACGAGCTTCGCCACCCAAAATGATAATATTAGTTGGTTTCAATCGTTCTATTTCCGTCATAACTCCGGGGGACAAGATATTCCCGTCAGTCAGGAGAATGGGGGCATCGAGTTGTTTGGCCAAGGGAGTCGCAGATAGGGAATCTGGGTAAGCATTTAGCTCACTGAGGATGACAGTCTTGGCAGTTGTCCAACCTTTATTTGAAACAGCAATAGCCGTAGCAACTCGGTCAGCCCCCCCAATGCGGTCTGTGGAGAGGGCAAGCGGTGCTGCACTGGCAATTCTTGCATAAAATCCACTGATAATAACCATGGCCACTAGTAATTTGGTGAGCTTCCTCTTCATCGTGATGACACTCCTTCAGGTACATTTAAGCGGAGTATTATCTCAGCTTCTTTAATTAAGTTTCGACATTAAAGGCCGAAGTCCTCTCGATAAAGCAATAAATATGTAATTTATGTAGGATTGAGTCATTAGTCCTATTCAGAAGTGTCCAGCGACCTATAATAATCAAAGAGCCTCGTCGCGCTTGTTATAAAAAATAAGCCTCTCAAACTCCCTACGGTGGGAATTCGAGAGGCTTATTTTTTTTGCTCACACTTTTTCAAGGTTACGGACTGCTGTTAAGTAGCCTATTAGTATCCACATGTACGGATCTTCGAAAAAGCGGCCTTCGCCCTGAGCACTAATAAAAATCGCTGTAATGGCTAGGACCGCAAATATCTCCCAATAATAATGTCGTGTGGGATGAAATTGCTGACTAGCGAATCCAAGCTCATGACGCACTCTGAGGAATCGTCCATAGAGAACTACGAAAAAAAAGGCCACAATACCTAACCCTATGATCCCCAACTCAGCTGCCGTCGTAATCAAGGCAGTATGGGAAAGGCTTGCCCCTGTCACGACTGAAGCATAGGTTGTTAGCATGGCGTGTTGAAATCCCGCCAGTCCTATTCCTTCTACGGGATGGTGTATAAACATCTGTACGCCGGACGTGATCAAATAAAGCCTCTCTGGAGATGCTTCCCAAAGGTTTTGCGTTAAACCAACTACGCGCGCAAGCAGCTTAGCATTGAGCAGAACACTGATGACTGATACTGCAAGAACTCCAAAGATTGGCAAGATGACGATTCTACGAGGGACCATAAATGCAAGACCTAAGGCTACTATGACCAAAGTGATTAAGCCCATTCTTGATCCGGTGCCCAGAAGCGCTGCAATTTGGATCCCTAAGGCTAGGGCCCCTATCAGTCTACCCTTCCTGGTCGCGTTGAGCGCCAACGCAGCGGTAGCTAGACAACCGATGAGAAGAAAACGAGCGTATATGTTGGCGTCGACAAACGAGGCATTAATCCGATTAAAGGGGATATAATTCTCCCCTAACCAGATGTAGTTTTTAGTCACTAGCGCATAGACGCCTATTCCTGCCAAGAACGATGATACAGCTGCAAAGGCAACGGGCACCATCGTAAACCCATCTCGTCGTTTAACCAGGTCATAAACAGCCGCACCTAACAGCCAAAGAAGTGATAATCGAGCAACCCCGACTACAGTCTGTAATCGATCTGCAGACCAGATTACTGAGAAGGCCCCCCAAATAATATAACTCCCTAGAGCGATAAACAATGGAGACCGTAAGATCTCAAGTAAAGAATCACGGGCATTTTCGAGGTACGGATTCTCCCGCACTGAGCTGAGAAGACTATAAATATAGTAGGCAATCACTGCCAGGGTAAAGATTCTACCAAGGTAAATGACACCTACAAATTCCCCGAACTTATCTAAAATTAGCAAGTGAGGAAACCATGTCCTAGAAATTTCTAAAGGTAATCCTAGAATTAAAAGGGGAAGCAAATAGTGTGAGTTTTTCCAACCCCAGCCGACGGCAAGAATGGTCATGAATAATATAGCCCACAGCAAGCTTATTCCCCCCTAATTAGTTTGACTGTTTCCGCTTATTGATTGGAGACTGCTTTTTCTGTACCCTTATGGAAGGTTGGAATAACGGTCTGCAATAATCCAATGACCTCATCTCGCGTTAAATAACTGCCGCGTTCTCGAATAATATGCGTTAGCTCTTCTAGAAGCTTAACATCAATCACATTCGGTTTGGCTACGAAAATTCGGCTGTGTTTCGTTGAGGTGATTCCTTCCTCAGCCGTTAATAATTCTTCATAAAGTTTTTCTCCCGGTCGAATCCCTGTGAATTGTATCTTAATATCAATCTCAGGTTCGAGTCCCGATAGCCGAATTAAGTCTTTGGCCAGATCTACAATTTTTACGGGTTTTCCCATGTCTAAAATAAATATTTCTCCACCTTTGGCCATGGCTCCTGCTTGAATGACTAATTGGGCTGCCTCTGGAATCGTCATAAAATAGCGCACCATATCAGGGTGAGTGACCGTTACCGGACCGCCCTTAGCGATCTGTCGCTTGAACGTTGGTATGACACTACCGCTGCTCCCTAAGACATTTCCGAACCGAACCGCTACAAACTTAGTTTGAGAACGACGATCTAGACTTTGTATTAACATTTCTACAGTTCGTTTGGTCGCTCCCATAACACTTGTTGGGTTGACTGCTTTATCTGTGGAAATAGAGACAAAGATCTTCACTTTAGTTTTATCTGCTGCTTCGGCAAGATTTTGTGATCCTACTACATTATTTTTCAGGGCTTCCTCAGGATTTCTTTCCATTAAGGGAACATGTTTATGAGCTGCAGCGTGGAAGACAACGCCGGGCTTATATCTTGCAAAGATCAAGTCCACTTTCCGGCGGTCTTTAATATCCAATATTTCAGTAATGTAGTCGATTCCTGGGTGTTCGGCACGCAACTCCTGTTCAATGTCAAATATGCTGTTTTCACCGTGTCCAATGAGGACAAGTTTCCCTGGATTAAACCTAGCAATCTGACGGCAAATTTCCGAGCCAATAGAGCCACCCGCACCTGTGATAAACACCGTCTCTCCTGCAACATAGCCCGCTACTTCTTGGAGATCAACTCGAACGGGATCTCGACCCAATAAATCCTCCACTTGAATCTGTCGAATAGGGTTAATACTGATATCCCCACTAATAATGTCATAGACACCGGGCATAATTTTAAGATCTACACCAGACTTTTCACAGATTTGGACGATTTCACGTACAGACTCGCCTGAGGCAGAAGGCATAGCAATAATGACTTCATCAATATTATGGCCTCTTACAATGCGGGCAATATCCTTCCGCGTGCCTAAAACGGGTATTCCAAGGATCTGCAACTTCTGCTTTAAACGATTATCATCAATAAACCCCATGGGGCGTCCATCGCGATAATTACGATTTTTCAATTCGCGTACTGCTAAGACACCCGCATCTCCCGCACCTACAATGAGCACCTGCTTTTTAGGGCCTGTCGAACGGCGTTCAAACGTATTTTCTTGTAAGATCCTCCAAATAAAGCGTGAGCCACCTATTAAAAAAACCATAGCCAGCCAGAGCAACATGGCTGCAGTGTGAGGCATCCTGAATGGTAGAAGCGTCGCCTCAGCAAAGCCATAAATATAAACGACTGCCGCCGTTCCGCCTGTCCCCACCGTTACTGCGTATATAATAGAGAGTAACTCCCCGGTACTTGCGTATTGCCAAAGCCGATTATACAAGCCAAAAATATAGAAAACTGCGAGATATAAAATAGTTGCTGCTATGGCTGTATGGTAATATATTTGATAGTAATTAACCGGGATACCTCCAAATACTTCGAACCTTAAATAGAAACTAGCAAAAGCTGCTAAGTTGATTAACATTGCATCAATCAGCATTAAAATCAAAGTCCGTTTGCGAAATAACACTTAGCTCAGTCCCTTCTCAATCAAACCGTTTCGTAAAGTTTACCGTTCTAAATTTTACTACAATTTACTTGGGTTTACAACTTCATAAAGTTGAAACAAGGGATTAATGGTCGTATTTAGTTTAACCGACATAAGAATAGCTTATTCTGTAGTAGGTCCACAATAATTGGCCCCTTCTACGGAATAAGCTGATTCAATAATACCAACCTGGGACAATAAAAATGGGCACGATGCATCGTGCGGCTACAGATATGAAAAAAGGACTATCTAGTCACCACGTTGTGACTAGATAGCCCTTTGCCCTGACTTTACTAAATTGTGTTCTCTCCGGTAATAATCCAGCGCGCATTCTGTTTGATCAGATTCACTCGGACTTTCACGGTTTGTTCATGCTCATCCCCGAAGGCGGCCCCATCTGCGAGACTATAGTCTCTTGCTTTGTAACGGTAATCCACTTGGAGTGTGGCTGTATTCGCATCTGAACTATCGACTGCAACCTTGTCAAACGTTATTTGGGAAACATCGAGGCCTACGCCTTGAGCTAAGTATTCGTCCGCTCGCTTGGCATGTTTTTCAAATAGTTCCCCAGTATACGCTTTTGAGAGTTTAACACGAAAGGCCGTAATATCCGTGGACTTCCAAGCTCCGAAGAATATACCGATATCCTGCTTATAGTCTGCTACAATTTGTTGCTCTGCCTGACTGAGCGTCGCCTCTGGATTCGCGTTATATAAGGCGGCGTTTGTTGCGGAAAGTTCATTTTGTTCCGTGGTAGGCACTGCAGGGGTTTGTGCGGGGTCAGTGACACTTCCAGTGACCGTTGTGATGCTGTCTTGACCACGTAGTTTAGAGATAAAAGACCCTGGACTACCCGGATTCGCAAGTGCCGATACACCCAGTGTTCCAACTAAGACACCAAGACCTAAACCTAAGGCTCCCAATAAAAATTTCATTTTACGCATAAGACCAAAAACTCCTTCAACTGGTTTTACTACTAGCTTGACCAGTGTTCGGAGGTTTTAGACATCAGCGGGTTTGTGCTTACTATGAGGTGAAGCGCAAGGCCTGTCCCTGTAGGGCACACCTTGCGCTTCTTATGTTGAGTTTTCTGAAGATGCGTTGCACAACAACTAAATTAGTCTTTTCACCCTTGATCTACAAGGTTACACATTGACTGAACTTAGTTGCCTATTCATTTACTTAACCAATGAATCCATAAAAATCATTCCTCTTAGTTCGTTTGTAAAATCTATAGTCAATCTCGATAATTCATGCTCTTGCCTTGAGCATTTATATTTCCAATCATCAGGGAATTTAATCTTATATAAGTACAAGAGCCATCGTGCACCTAGAAAAAAATTCAGTATGAATATCATAGCACAAATAATACTGCATCTAAGCCTCATTCCACTCCTACATTCAATGCGTTAGCTTAAGGAACTGAACTAATTCCGTTTGGTTGCAAACGGCGTCGCTCCATATATTTTTGAGCTTAGATCGTTACGCATAATGTGCGTATCCAAGTCATGAATTGATTGGTGGAACTGTTCGATCCGAGTTTTATCCTTCGAATCAAGAGCGTCCATTCCGCTGTTCATAAGAACATTCAGGTACTCTGTGAAGGTGGCCGCTTTGGCAGCATTACTTTCATTTTTAAGTTGCTTGTTCCAAAGCGTTTGATGAAACGCAATGTACTTCTTGATATCTTGCTCGTTCATCTGTGGACCTGCGGCTGGTCCGTACAGAAGACCGTCTACGTATTGGTGAATGTTCCACGCAGCCCCAAAGGCTAATGATTTGGCATCATCGCTTAAGGCTCCCTCACCAAAGTACGTAGTTACAGACGGAGCTAGGTCTATCAGTTTATTGTCTGGGTCCCGATATTTACTTTTAGAACTAGTGTCTTCCGTTGTCGGTGGCGTAACTGTCGTTGATGGCGCAGTTGTTGCCTTGATCGTCTCAGTTGTCCCAGGTACAGCCGTAGCATTCGGGTCTGCCGGCGTTTCAATGGAATCAACAGGTGGTGATTGTAGGACGACCGACTCACTGATGGCACTTTGTTGCCTGAATACCTTCCAGCTACTTGGGCCATAAACCCCCGCAGCAACAACAGCACCGGCCAGAACTAACGTCCCAGCTAAGGTCAGCATCCTCTTTTTGTTCATTGGTAATAGTGGCGGTTTCTGTGGATTGTCTCCCATAGGTCTCTCCCTCTCCCTCTACTTGAATTGTGTTTATGCTACGTACACATTTTACCAATTATTAGGAGAGAAGAGTGTCGTTTCTGCTGTAAAGCTTGGACAATTTTCCGTCATCTGTTCTCGAAAAGTGCTCTAAAAATCCTGTCTAACCATAAATTTCGCGAAGATGGAGCAGCATGTCCAAAATTATATTTTCATCTCATGGTCTCTTAATTAGCTTTTTGAATCAATACCCGCAGATAATTCATGAGATCCTGCGAAATATCTTCCCTACGCAAGGCATATTCAATGGTTGCTTCCACAAAGCCCAACTTGTCTCCGACGTCATATCTCCGGCCTTCGAACTCATATGCAAGGATTTCCTGATACCGACCTAGTTCCTTGATCCCATCTGTGAGCTGAATTTCCCCACCCTTACCAGGTGGAAGGACACTCAAGATATCAAATATGTCCGGATTTAATATATATCGTCCCATGATGGCTAAGTGAGTTGCTGGAGCATCTTCCGGAAGAGGTTTCTCTACCATATTCTTGGCACGATATAGCCGATCTGCAAACTTTTCGCCGTCCACGATCCCGTATTTGTTCGTATCCTGAAGAGGAATCTCCTGGACCCCTACGATACTAGCCCCATAGCGCTCGTATTGATTCATCATTTGGCGCAAGGCGGGTACTTCGGAGTGGATGACATCATCGCCCAAGAGAACTGCAAACGGTTCATTTCCAATAAATTTTCGGGCACAATAGATTGCATGCCCCAAACCTAAGGCTTCTTTTTGCCTGACGTAATATATGTCCGCCATTTGGGCAACATCTTGCACCAAATCCAGAAGTTCATCTTTTGAATTCTTCTCCAAAAACGTCTCTAGCTCCATCGAACGGTCAAAGTGGTCTTCGATGGCACGCTTGTTGCGTCCTGTAACAATTATAATGTCCTCAATCCCTGATTTAATGGCTTCTTCCACTATATATTGGATGGTTGGTTTATCCACGATGGGTAGCATCTCTTTCGGTTGAGCCTTTGTTGCTGGCAAAAAACGAGTTCCCAGCCCGGCCGCCGGAATAATGGCCTTACGAATTTTACGCATGTCTTTATTCTCCATCCTACAACAATTATATTTATTTGTTTACTAACTGCTAATTTTATTATATATGCAGTGAATATGCAAAATAAAACGAGGACCGAAGTCCTCGTTTTACAAAATATCCCTGTATAATATTCAGGACACGATTAGTCGTGTGTCCCCCTGAAGCCTTGGCTGGCGGAAATTACTTCTTAGTTTCCTTGAGTTCTTCCGATTTTTCTAGAATCTGATCAACTATACCATAGTCTTTTGCCTCTTCTGCTGTCATATAGTAGTCTCGCTCAGTGTCCTTCTCAATTTTCTCGATGGGTTGACCGGTTTTCTCCGCGAGGATTTTGTTCATTTTAGCCTTAGTACGGAGCAGGTGTTTCGTGTGAATCTCAATCTCTGTTGCTTGCCCGGAGAGTCCATGCCCACCGATTAAGGGCTGATGAATTAGGATTTCCGAATTTGGCAACGCGACTCGTTTACCTTTTGTACCCGCGGTAAGCAGAAAGGCGCCCATGCTAGCAGCCATCCCGATACAAATCGTACGAACATCGGAGCGAATGTACTGCATCGTGTCATAAATGGCCATGCCGGCAGTGATCGAACCACCGGGGCTATTGATGTACAAATTAATATCTTTTTCAGGATCCTCTGCTTCGAGGAAGAGCAATTGTGCTACGATGAGATTAGACACATCATCATCAATTGCCCCACCCAAGAAAATGATCCGGTCTTTTAGAAGACGAGAGTATATATCGTAGGAACGCTCCCCACGACTTGTTTGTTCTACAACCATTGGGACGAGATAACCCATTTATAATTCCCCCTATTCATCTTTATTAAAGCGTACGATCTTAAGCCTATCATAGTCTGACCGATTAAGATCATTTTATTACAAAGGTCAGGCAAGGTCAAATTGTTTTACTTAAATTGTATTAAAGTCCTATATGAAATTCCGCTACTATTTTCTACTTATTTTCCTTTTAACTTATGTACGGAGTTATTTCAACGATCTTCGACTTATAAAAGTTTCTTAACCCTAACTAGTCCCTTGGAATATACTGGTATTATATATCCACGGAAAGGTGGTCGTTCAGGCGTGGACTATTATGGAGCTTACCCCTTAAACTCCAATATCAATCAGGGTTATAGACCCCTTTTTTCTAAAGCCCAATATTTAGCGCCTCCCTGCCAACAGATCCTTCCCTTGAGCCCTCCCCTCAAACTTGACTATTGGCAGTTATTAGCGCCCGCTCTTGTTGGAACAGCTGGAGCACTTTTCCTGAGCCTTTTTGCTGACTGTAATAATTTCGTGGAACGCTGTGGGGAATCTATTTTCAAGCTAGCGTTGGTTACCTATGCTCTTGGTGGTACGGTAGCAGCTTCCTTCGCAGTCGCTGAGGTCTTAAAGAATTCGAATGACCCCCAAGCCCGTTTGCTCTATCCCATAGAAGGAGCGCTTGTCTCAGTCATCTTACTTTTTGCTGCCGAATTTCTTCTCCTCTATCGATTTGTACCTGACAGCTTTAAGGGGGAAATAGGGGATAACTTTTGGACCCAATTCTTCTCTTTTCTATATTTAAGCGTGACAAGTATTGCTACTGCCGACTTAGGAGACATCCTGCCCGGTAATCTAACTGCTCGAGCTTTGATCGCGATCGAGATAGCCTTTAACCTGTTTACACTGGCTACAGGAATCCAGCTTCTTCTGGCCCAAAATTAGTACTGTCGGGATGCTGGTGCCCTTGCGGTGTGGATATAATGCGATCATTTATACCACTAAGGTATGAAAAAAAGATGACGCCCCAAGGCGCTTCACCTTTTCTTCATACCTTTTTAGAAGATAACCCCTAGCGCTATCAAGATTAATATTGCAATTGCAATAATCCCTACGCCTGCACCATGACCAACTGAAACAGGTACAACAACGGGGCGACAGCAGCAACAACGACCATATCCTAACATATTCTTTACCTCCTTCATTGTTTGTACAGCATACGCAAATAATATCAACTTGTCCCATTATTATCTTTTTACTATTGTCATTATTTTAAAAATCTCAACTTCTATGAGCGGGAAAGGTATTAGGGATGATTAAGTGGCCTTGTATTATAGAAGGCCACTTAATCATCGAGCAAAGCGATTGCTCTATAAAACTCCGTTCTCACTCAATATATTTCAAAAAAAGAGAGCTCGTTATCTTGTATAACGAGCTCTCTTTTAAAGATGATTTGCGCCGAACTCTTAAACTTATAAGGCTTGTTCTCCTGTAGCGCCTGTTCTTATGGTGATAGCATTTTCCACGGCTGACACAAAGATCTTGCCGTCTCCGATTTCCCCAGTTCGGGCTTCTTTAATGATAAGCTTGATCACCTCATCCACGAGTTTATCCATGACGACGATTTCGATCTTCACTTTAGGTATCAGATGTACCGTATACTCCATGCCCCGGTAGATCTGGGTGTTACCCTTTTGTTTGCCGCACCCGATGACTTGAGTCACGGTCAAGCCGTTGACCCCTAGACTGCTTAACGCATCTTTTACACTGTCTAACTTTCCGGGACGGATTATCGCTTCAATTTTCTTCATAGTATCAACCCTTCCAAATCGATTTACTTATACCTAAAGGTTCTTTGCCCCAAGTACCCTCGCTAAAGCCTAAAAACATAGGTTACATGAACTCTGAATAAGCCCGCTCTCCGTGTAACGATAGATCCAAACCAGTTGATTCTTCTTCTTCAGTCACACGAAGTTTCATCACGCTACCAATGAGTTTCAAAATGATGAACGTCGCCGTCACGGTAAACGCGATCGTAACTACAACACTGATGACCTGAATCCCCAAGAGGGAAGCATTTCCGTATAATAATCCATCATTACCGGCGGGGTTAATGCTCTTAGTAGCAAAGATCCCCGTTGCCAAGGCTCCCCAAGTTCCCCCAATACCGTGACATCCAAAAGCGTCTAGAGCATCATCATATCCAAATTTCGCTTTAATGACACCGATGGCTATATAACAAATCAACCCCCCAACTAAACCGATGAATAAGGCCGATATTGGCGTTACGAATCCTGCACCCGGGGTGATGGCTACTAATCCAGCCACTGCACCACTGGCCGTACCGAGCATCGTGGATTTACCTCTGTGTATACGCTCCACGACTGCCCACGCAATTGCTGCTGCGGCGGCGGCTGTGTTTGTATTGACAAAAGCCATACCGGCTAAACCATTCGCGCCTAAGGCACTACCAGCATTGAAGCCGAACCAACCAAACCATAAGAGCCCTGCGCCTAGAACCGTCATCGGAACGTGATGTGGCGCCATCGAATCTTTACCTAAACCTGCACGTTTGCCGAGTATTATGGCGGCTACTAAGGCGGCGTATCCCGAACTAATATGAACTACGTTTCCTCCAGCAAAGTCCAACGCGCCAAGAGTCCTTAAAAAACCTCCCACGCCCCAAACCCAGTGAGCCAATGGATCATAAACTAAGGTTGCCCATAACACCATGAATGTGACGAAGGCTGGAAATCTCATACGTTCTGCAATAGAACCACTGATCAATGCGGGCGTGATGATTGCAAACATCATTTGAAAACCCATAAATACAATGGCCGGTAAGGTTGCGGCGTAATCTGGGTTAGGATCCATACCGACGCCATTCAACCCAAACCAGTCGAAGCCCCCAATTAGGCCGTGAAAGTCTGGCCCAAATGCTAAAGTATACCCCACCAATATCCACTGCAAAGACATGATACCAATGACAACCCAACTATGCATGAGAGTACTGAGAACGTTCCTCTTGCGAACCATACCTCCGTAAAAGAATGCTAAACCCGGTGTCATAATAAAAACCAGTGCTGTACACAACATGATAAATCCTGTATCTCCTGTATCCATCATCTTTCCTCCTCTTCTGTGTTGCTTTATGTCTTAGTGCAAAAAAGAGCGCTTTGAGAATACTCTTGCGAGTATTCTCAAAGCGCCCTTGCTTTGCGTGATTTTCTCAACCGAAATGTTTCGACTGCGATACCTTATGTTTGATATTTTAGCACGGATACAAGCTGTCTGGCAATACTTTTCGTTCATGAATCCTGTATACGTTACAGAGATCAGAAGTTGGAAGCCAGAGAACTAGAGAATCTGCTAAGACGAACATCGGAGATCGAATCGGTTGTTCGTCTTAGGGGTTTTAGCGAATATAGTTCATTAATAGTGGCATAATGTGGGGTTCATAGACAAAATCCAAGAATAGGAACAAGAGTAACCCAACAACCCCACCGATCATCGACCCATTAATTCGAATCCATTGGAGATCGTTACCGGCCTTCTCCTCAACGAATCGATTGAGATCCTGATCCGTGTACCCAGTCAGAGTCTCCCTGACCATGCCACCGATTAGGTCATGTTCATTCTGAATAACCCTGCATAAGGTATCTACCAGGAACGAATTAATTTTTGCCCGAAATTCCGAATTATTTTGAAGGCTGACCCAGTATTTTTCTACCCAAGGCTGAAGTGCGCGGTACAGCACATTCGGCTCCGAAGGCGTAGAAACAGATGCGGCGACTTTCAAGGCTTCCCCAAGAACAGCTTCCAAAAGCCTATTAAGTAAGACATCGGACAATAGGCCTTCTTTCCATTGCTCAATTTGGGCGCTAAACCGGGTATCAGCCTCTAATTCTGATATCCTATTGAGCAGGATATCTTTTAGGTTAATACGCAAAGGATCGTGTGGGTCTCTCAATTTGCTTAAGGTTAAGAGTAGTTCAACTTGAAGCGCATCGGCCGCTTCATTAAGGTTTAATCCATCTGACATTTCCATAAACCCCATCATGGTGCGAAATATCGACCCGCCACTGTTTACTTTCTCTTCTTTAATTTCCTCAAGGTAGCTTAGAATAGCCTGACGTGTTTCTCCGTCCGCAGCTTTATCCCAAAGGCCTTCGGCTAGGCGATCCAGTCCTAACTCGATATAGCCATGTTTTACTGCCCACCCGCTTAGACTCTGCACACTGGACTCCAGGTGCCAAGTTTTCGAATTGCGACGGATCAACCCGGCTACTTTCTCTACGAGTTGGGCTGGTTCCTGTTTTTCTGCGTAACGCCGAAGGTAGGTTAACATTGTGTCAGTTAGGTAGACGGATCCTCCTGCTTTTTCTACGTTGAGTAGGAGACCTTCAATCAAGGGAATTCCCTCAATTTTCTTACGAATAATCGTCATATTAAGCAGTTCTTTTTGTACGACTGACGCCACCGCTTCAATTACCTTGGCACGGTTTCGTGGGATCAGGGCTGTATGATACCCCCATCCTAAGGGCTTTTTGAAAATTGCGGTGACCGCAAACCAATCAGCGAGTCCACCCACTAGCGCTGCTTCGGAAACGAAAAACATGAGTCTAATGCCAAAGTTCTCTGGGTTGAAATATTCTAATACGGCAGCACCCAGAAAGAAAAGGAAAACGCAGGCTAAGATGATATTTGCTTTTTTATGATAATTCATTTCAACACCATCCCCAGCACATAGATCAAGATGCCAGCCAAGCCACCCACCACTGACCCGTTAATCCGAATCATTTGTAGGTCATTACCGGCTTTATCCTCGATTAGTTCGACAAGTTTATCATCTGTGAGAGGGTCCAATCCATCATGAACCAAACGTCCAATGACAGCGTGGTGAAGGCCAATCTGTTTTCCGAGGAAAAGCTTGACCCTTTCATCCACTTTCAACCGAAAGGAAGAATTATGTTCTAATAATTCCAAGTATTTATCCCAATTATTCCCTAAATTTCCTATAGAACTTTCTATGAAAGTGGGTATTTCTTTCTTAATCTCTGGGTTTTCTAGTGCTTTCTTTAGAAGGTTCATAAAGATCTGATTGAGATTTTCTTGGAGCGAAGATTTTGTTTTAAGTTCCAACGCAAAGTTAAGTAGATAGTCCTTAAACCACCGCTCAATTGTACCGTCTAGGAGCGCTATTTTTGCCTTTTCTTGGAGACCATGTGCTAGAACGGAAGGTTCGGGAAGGAACTTGACGACCATTTTGCGCGTGGGATTGTTTTCTCCATACCTGTTCAGCGCGGCTTCCATTGTATTCATTAGGGCAACCTTGACCTCAGGTTGCTCCACATAGTCCTTGATTGCCCTGCAAATAACCGTCAGAACTTGATCGACATCTCCGTGGTCTATGGAAAATTCAATGACTTCTGCCAGAGTTTGCGAGAGATTGAGATTACCCAAGTTGTCTTCAAGTGAGTCACAAATAATTTGAGTAAACGCTCCTTGTTCCATGTGTTTAGCGATATCTTCGGCAAGATTCGTGAGTAAAGGGTTTAAGGAAAGCTTAACCTCTTGCTTGCCCATGATCCGAAGGAGTACGCCTGAAAAGTCCCAAGCGGATAATTTGCGCTGGAGTACGGTTTGAGAAAGTAATTCATTCTGTACCATATCCGTTAAAGCTGCAAAAATCCGTTCTCGATTCTGGGGAATGATATCAGTACGAATTATTTTGCCCGGTCGAATTCCCAAGGGACGTCGAAACAGAGCGGTGACTGCAAACCAATCTGCAAGCCCTCCGATCATGCCCGCACTACATCCACTGGCAATGAGCCCACCCACAAAACTTGCATGAAAGGGATAACTGAGTAGAAATCCAAGGGTAATTCCCCCTAGAGTTATATTAGCTGTCTTTGTATTGTTTCTTTTTGTCATTATTTTTTCCACCTAAGCAATTTCATTTCCATGGTTCTATATTAATCTATTTTTCGTCTTATGCCAATAGTTGCGATACAGCCGCTCAACCGATACGTTCGCAGATCAAACTAAGGCAAACCTCCCAATGCACGAGAGTTGCGATACAGCCGCTAAACCGGTACGCTCGCAGACCAAACTAACGCGAAAAGCCGTCCGCTCCGACGAGTGCCCGGCAATTCGCCATCCTTGGCTCAGATGCCGGTTGGAAACGTCCTGTTTCCAACTCGTCCCCGCTGCCTGCTTTTCGCGAAGTTTGGTGAGCTACTCGC
>DASRMG010000288.1:0-26676 GCA_035648035.1 Desulfosporosinus sp.
CGGGCTTGCCGTTCAGAATATTTTGTTGGGTGCCGCCGAAAAAGGCTTGGGAGGCTGCCAATTTGGTAATGTTGATCGTGTGACCTTAGCTCAAGAGCTAAAGTTACCGGAGCAGTTTGCCATCTTATGCGTCCTTGCATTGGGGAAACCCAAAGAAGAGGTCGTCCTAGAGAAACTAGGTGACTCAGGAGACGTAAAATATTGGAGAGATGAGCAAGGGGTTCTTCATGTGCCCAAACGGGCCCTGGACGACTTGATTTACAACTTATCATAAGCACATTTTGAGACGCTTAGAGGGCAGTCGAAGCCATTCGTTATGGTTCCGACTGCCCTTTGTCATTTCCTTCTCCTGCTCGTCAGTGCTCTACCAAAAAAACAGCGATGTTTCAATAGCTGTGCTACAATATATTTACAACATAATAAAAATTAACATCAAATATTATACAACTGTTTGAATGGGAAAAGGCGGAAAAAAGAAATGAAAATATTAGTGATTGGCTTGGGGGCATTAGGGACCGTATATTCTTGTTTTTTAACCTTAGCGGGTCATGAGGTGACAGGACTCATTAGACCAGCAAGCCTAGATAAGATCAAGACAGACGGGGTAAAAGTGACTGGAATATGGGGAGAACACACAACCAAACTCAGTAACGTGGTTTCGGACGTATCCGAACTGACCCACGAAAATTTTGACATGATCATTGTGACCGTAAAATCCTTCGTAACGGAAGAACTCGCTCAACAATTTGCACCCTTGGTCGGAGATAACACCTTAGTTTTTCTCCTGCAAAATGGCTATGGAAACTTTGAAGCAGCTTCCAAATCAATTTCAGAGAATAAGATCGTTTTAGGCCGAGTTATTTTTGGGGCAGAGACCATAGCAACAGGCGAATCTAGGGTGACCGTTTTTGCAGATGATGTGATGATTGGATCTCCTAAGAATCTCGTCAACCTGGAGTTATTAGAGAAGTATGCTGAGATCTTTAGCAAAGCCATGATCCCTACGAGAGCATCCTTGAAAATTATGGAATATATTTGGGGGAAGATCATCTATAATTCAGCCCTGAATTCATTGGGCGCTATCTTCGAAGTGAGCTACGGCGAGTTAGTTGAAGAGCCGGTTACACGAGACCTGATGAATAAGATGATCGGGGAGACCTTCGAGTTGCTCAGAGTGACAAACGTACCAACCCTATGGCCTGACGATGAAAGCTACCTGTCGAATTTCTATGAGAACTTAGTCCCCTCCACATCGTCTCACCATTCTTCAATGCTGCAGGACATACGGAGCGGTCGACGTACAGAAATTGACGCGCTCAACGGAGCCATCGTTGAACTGGCCCATCGCTCTGGTTCGCCGGTTCCCGTCAACGAATTGATCGTTGCAATGGTTAAGGCTAAAGAGAATTTTAGTGCGAAAAACGTTAGGTAGCCTCGGGTGCAGTGGGGAGGACAAGGGAAATTCTAGTGCCGATATCCTGCCTGCTCATAACCTCCATGTGGCCGCCATGTCGTTCAGCGATCCACTTTGCAATCGATAAGCCCAGACCAGTACCTCCTGTGGCTCTAGCCCGCGATTCGTCGGCACGGAAGAACCGCTCGAAAATCTGAGGAACCGCATCGGGCGCGATACCAATACCTTCATCTTGTACCGTCAGAAACGCATAGCCTTGCGCCTCGGAAACGGATATGGTGATCCGTTTACTGGGGGGAGTGTATTTGATGGCGTTATCAATGAGAATTCGTGTCGCCTGCTTGATGAGGCTTTTATCTGCGTTAATGAAAACGGGTGTAACGAACGAAGCATATTCGTGCCCACCGTCGATCATTTGTGTTTCGCATAGCACTTCTACAGCAAGGTCGGACAGCTCAAAACGCTCTATTTCCATAGGCATGGAGTTGTTGTCACCCCGTGCCAAAAATAATAGTTGTTCCACCAAGCCCTGCATATTCGCGGTTTCATCCTTGATCGCATCAATCGATTCCTGCAAGGTCTTTTCATCCTTCTTGCCCCAACGATCCAGCAGATTGGCATATCCCTGAATGACGGAGATCGGGGTCCTAAGCTCATGAGAGGCATCCGACACAAAACGGGCCTGGGACCGGTAGGAATCATTGATTCTGTCCAGCATCCCGTTAATGGCAGAAGCGAGGGTTTTTAGTTCGCTTTGCGTTTCGCCCACGGAAATTCTCGTATCCAGCTTGGCGGCATTGATGTCGTCTAATTTGCCGGCCAGAACGCTCAGCTGTTCGGGTGTAAAGCCTCCCGCTGTATTCAGGGTTTTCGCCGCTACCGCCAATTCTTCTATGGGTCGTAGGACTTTCCGAATCATTCTTGCACCTGAAGAAATGCTACCCAACAGTATTAATAACTCCAGAAGTAATAACACGGCAAACATCCCCACGAAAATCCCTAGGGTCTCCTGAGGCTGGATAGTTATACGATAATAACGTCCGTTATCAGCGATCGTTACATTGTAGGTGACACCCTCTAATTGGTTCCAAAAGGCTAAACCTTCCCAATCAGGTAAGTCGATATGCCTTACTCCCGCTGCAGTTAGGGGGGGGAGGTGGGTCTGTAGGACAGTCGGTATTTGGAATCCTTCCGCTTCTCCTGTCGGCACAGAAACGCTCCAGCCGGTGAGTTTAAACCAGTCTTCCCCATCCTGGGTAGGCAACCCCGTTTGATTCAGCCTTACGGCCACCGCTGCCACGGTCTGCTCGGCACTCACAATCACCCCTGCTGCGGACACAAGACAGAGAATTAGATCAAGGGCCAAGAAAAGCCCCAGTGTGCGGAAGAATAGTCTAAGGTTAAGCTTCATCACTAGGGAAAACCGTATTTTATTACCAATCCCGTTCGTTGGGCTGTTTAAAGGTTCATTTTTCATCCTTAATCACATATCCCACGCCTCTCACGGTGTGAATGAGTTTAATATCAAACACTTCATCTATTTTTCCACGCAGAAAACGCACGTAGACGTCAACGGCGTTCGTTTCTCCTGTGAAATCGTAGCCCCATACATTTTCAAGCAAGGCCTCTCGGGAAATGACGACTCCTTTATTTTTCAGCAGATAGTGGAGTAAATCGAATTCACGTTTCGTCAGTTCAATGGGATTGCCCAGCACGGACACCGTATGGCGACTCCTATCCAGTACAAGACCAGAAGCGGACAATACCCCGACATCTTCCTGCCTGGTTTTTCTGAGCGCAGTGCGGATCCGGGCGAGCAGCTCTTCAATGGCAAAGGGTTTGGTGATATAATCGCTCGCCCCGTTGTCCAGTCCAGAGACCTTATCCACCACACTGTCTCGAGCCGTCAGCATGATGATGGGAACCGAGGAAACTTTGCGAAGTCTGCGGAGCACTTCCATACCGCTTAACTGAGGCAACATAACATCCAACAAAACAAGGTCGAACTCGCCCGTTTCAGCGAGTTCAAGCCCTGTTCTGCCATCAAAGGCCTTGGCGGTAGTATACCCCTCATAGCCAAGTTCCAGCTCGACAAAACGGGCAATTTTTTCCTCATCTTCAATAATCAGTATTTTAGAACTCATTTAAAACCCCGCCGTTTCAAATAATTTTCTTATTTATCCATTGACTTCGTGAGGTTTACAGCAGCGTCGGCCGCTTTATTCATTGCGTCATTGACCTTGTTGCGACTTAAGTCAGGTCCATTGAAGCGATAGCGAAAACCAAAGAATAGTCCGATGACCAGCAGTGGAATCGTAATCCAAGGGGCGAATACTAACAGCAAGGCGAAGGCTGTGACAGGAGCAGACGCTTTGCTTTCCTCACCCTTTAGCACTTCAAAGGAATTTTCATTACCCTTGTGAATCATTTTCATCAAAAATTTGCTGAATTTCTTCATTAGCTCAGTAAAGGTTTCTCCACCGTGACCGTGCTTCGTTTGCTGTTCCCCGCAAGTATAGTTGCAACCTTCACTGCTTGACTCACGGGATTTTTCGCTACTGAAATAACCGTCACCGGTCGGTGCGTTGAGCTTTCCTTGTTTCTCCAGATTGATCACGGCTTCCAGTAAATCCCCGTTTGTCGCATCGAGCGCAACTCTTGCGTCATCGTAGCTTATATTGGCCATTGCCCGTAGTTTTTCTACTTGTTCTAAGGTTGTCATAAAATATCCTCCTTGTTTTTTAGTATGGCTTAAGTCTAACAAAGAAAACTTCAAGGAGAAGGTGAGTCATATTAAAATCTGATTAAAAAAATTGTATCTTATAATTCCTTATTTATCAAATATTTCCCGGCGACCCCCTTAAAGGTAGAAACAAATACGTATAAATAATGTATGAATAAAAATAGAACTTTTACCAACGTGCGATTATAGAAAGGATGAATTGATTTATGAAAATGCTTAAAGAGCTGCGAGCAATATCAATACTACTTGCACTATTTCTAGCAGCTATGATGGCAGTACCTACGCTGAGCATGGCCGCGGAAAAGAAAGTGGACCTCGGAACAACTTCCACATTTGCGGTTTTGGCGGGCACCACAATTACTAATACAGGAGCGACCACAATCACGGGAAGTACACCTGAAGGTGGCGGAAATGTCGGGGTGCATTCTGGCAGTGAATTTACTGGACAGTCGAGTGTGGAAATGACTGGATGGACTGCATACTTGTCTGATACTGCTGGTGTTGCACTTCAGGCCAAGACGGATCTGGGAACCGCATATGACGACGCTTCCGGACGAAAGCCAACTGAGACCTTCGATGCTAACGACAATCAACTCGGCGGGAAAACATTAACATCTGGCGTCTATGCGTTCGGTCATGCCGAAACTGCTAATTTAACCGCTGCGAGTCCTCTAATTCTTGATGCTGAGGGTAATGAGGAGGCGGTTTTCATTTTCCAAGCCTCATCCGACCTTATCATGGCATCAGACAGTAAAGTTATCCTCATAAACGGTGCTAAGTACTGTCGAGTCTTTTGGCAGGTCACAAGCTCGGCAACTTTAGGAACAAATTCTACCTTCGTGGGACATATCTTCGCAATGACCTCCATCGCAGCGCAAACAGGTGCGAACGTGCAAGGGCAGTTGTTGGCACAAGATGGCGCGGTCACGCTTGATCATAATACAATCCACAATGGACTTTGTGTGGCAACACCGAACCAAGCCAGTCTTCATGTCATTAAGCATGTCATTAATGATAATGGTCGTACAGCGGTTGCTGCTAACTTCAACTTGCACGTAAAGACTTCCGATCATGACGTTGCATTAAGCCCAGCCCCTGGTGTTGAATCACCTGGGAATACCTACACGTTGGCTGCGGGTAATTACGTAGTTAGTGAAGAAAGTTTTCCTGGATATACCGTAAGTTATAGCGGGGATAGTGATTCTAGTGGAAATATCATTTTAGCCCCAGGTGATGATAAAACCGTAACAATCATTAACAATGACACAGCAGGTGTTGTAACGGCCGCCGTAGCGACAACACCCGGTGTAACCTCGACTGTTCCAGTTACAACGACTGTCACAGGCGGGCAACTTCCAAATACATCTACGCCTTTGTATGATATACTCCTTCTCGGAGCAGCGTTAACACTTGGCGGAGCCCTAGGCTGGAAAAATAGGAAGCGTTTCTCATAAAGCGAAATGCTCATGAAACTTAGCATATTGAAGTAAGAGGAGATGGATGTTTTAATGATGAAAGCAACTGGTATCGTTAGAAAAGTGGATGAGCTTGGTCGTATCGTTTTACCCATGGAGCTTCGCCGCACTTTAGGTATTGCGGAAAAAGACGCTCTGGAAATTTACGTAGATGAAGAAAAAGTGATACTTAAAAAGTATGTGCCTGCTTGTGTGTTTTGTGGGAATGCCAGTGATAACCAACTTTTTCACGGCAAGAACGTCTGTCGTGACTGCGCCCTTGCTATGAAAAAAACAGTCTCTGAGAGCGATGTATCAGAAGCCATCTAGTGTTCAATATCTGACTGAAATGAATTTAATTGGGCATGATGTAAAAAAACAAATTGACAAAAATACCAATCCCAACATACAATGTCACTATACCCCGAGAGGGTATAGTGACATTGTTGTTAATAGTGTCTTTATTGAAAGGAAGTAAAGTATGAACAGGACCATCACAGTAGCAATTCTGGTAGTAGCAGTACTCATCATTTCGAACATCATCAAAAACTCAGGACCTGCTAGTAAAGTGAAAATTGATCCTTCAGAAGCCCAGAAGCGTTTAGAGTCAGAGAAGGGTATCATTCTCCTGGACGTTAGAACAGAGGGCGAATATATAGAAAATCACATTCCTAAAAGTACGTTAATCCCTTTAACCGTTTTTGGGACGGAAGCTAGCAAGAAATTGCGGAACAAAGAAGCCACTATTTTTGTCTATTGCAGGAGCGGAAGTCGCAGTAGAACGGCTGTAAACATGTTATTGAAGCAGGATTATACCAATGTCTTTGATCTGGGCGGCATAGTACGCTGGCCGTATAAGACGGTTTCTGGCAGAAAGTAACTACTGTACAAAAGACAACCCAAGGCTTGTTGTACATTGCGTCGACAAGAGAAATATAAGATGTTAAGACATCTATGAGGCTTAGCCGTTAACAAGGCTAAGCCTTGTTTGCGTTTAAATTTATGAAAGGGGCGGATATATAGGATTTGGAGAATCACGCATGGCAATTGCCGATATGACATTTGTCACATTATACCTTAATGTTATATCCTATAAACATAAGCTTATATGAATTCAATTAGAGGACGTAGAGGTTATGTAAATGTTAGTTGAAGTAATAAATATATTTGAGGGCCTAATGTAATAAGTCGACATTCAATGAGCTCACTTATGTCCATGAAGTGAGCAGAGGTCAAAGAAAGGAAATTTGCATATGAAAACATTATCAAAAACCCTATTAAATCAGTTATATACCTATATGAATACAGAAGCTAGACCACTGGAAAGAGCGATCTATAACTATTACTTTAAGCATTCCAGTAGTGATGGCATACTAGCTTCATTAGAAATATTTCAAAATCCTGATGGAGGCTTTGGCCAAGGCATCGAACCTGATTTTAAACTTATAGAATCTTCGCCGATGGCAACGTCGATTGGCTTAAGGCACTTAAGTGTTATTGATAATACTGATAGGGCGCAAACAATGATTGCTAGAGCTGTTGAATATTTAGAGGTGAATTTTGATATCCATAGAAAAGGTTGGTACAGTGTTTCTAGCAAGGTGAACAAATATCCTCATGCCCCATGGTGGGAATTTAGAGATGATATAAATATGACGGTTATTGACTATTCATGGGGCAATCCTACTGCAGAATTAATAGGGTATCTTTATACATATAGAAAATACCTTAAACACCTAGATATCTACGCACTAATACAAAATGCTATAACTAACATAAACCAACGGACAGAATTTAAATCGGAACATGAAATATATTCATATATTCGTCTGTATAATGCTTTGGACAACGAATTTTCTAGCCAAATTGAAGAGGTACTGAAATTAGCTGTTTCTCAATTGGTTAATACAAACGAATCTGAATGGGCAGATTACGTGCCCACCCCATTAAAATTCATAGAGATCGACCCTAAGAACTGTTTTGGCATTGGTTCTGAATTTATTGATCAGAACTTAGATTATATAATAGAGACACTTGAGGAAAATGGTAAGATATTAACTACATGGCAATGGGACAAATACCCAGAACAATGGGAAATCTCTAAGATTGAGTGGACGGGAATCTTAACGCTTGGGGCTTTGTTATCTTTATCTAAGTTTAATAGGATATAGATCATTATCGGGCCAATGATGAAATAGATTAGTGTAGTAATGGCCCCCTTGTCAAGACGAGGGGGCTGTACGTATCATGATCAAAAGACTCGAAAATGAATCCGGCACTGTCTAGCTGTTAAGTGTAAATAATTCATCTACCGTAGTGTTTAGTAGTTTAGCAAGTTTCATGGCTAATTCCAGCGTAGGGCTATACTTTTCATTTTCAACAGCATTAATCGTTTGTCTTGTAACGCCAAGAGCCATTGCCATATCTTCCTGTCTAAACCCAAGTTGTTTTCTTAATTCTCTAATATTATTTTTCATCTTTCCCCAGTTTCCATTTAAAAATAGACTGAAGTGCCAATAAAACAAGATTTTGCGTGATCAAAAGAAAAAATTCTAATCCCAAAGGTTTTTTCTGAATGAAATCATAGGCAACCCAAATTCCTAAAAATACAATTGTAAAGATCCAAGCCCCTTTTATTGCCTTTAAACTAATACTCAGTTCCATTTCGTCCATTTTGCGCATATCTTAACCCCCTCAGTTTAATTATAAAAGTAACTTCCCGACCACTAAAATAACGAAACAAAATAATATACTTAACAAAATTGTTTTCATGAAACCACTCCTCTAATGTAAAAAGTATTTTACATTGTCGTCATAACATTAACTGGAGTATATGTAAAATACTTTTTACATTAAAGTTTTTTTTATGGGTTCATATAAAAGAAAGTAGTACCAGCGTCCTTACGAATGCTGGTACTACTTTCTTTTATTAGGACTGGTTAACTAAATATTTGAGTTATGCAAACCGTCATTAACTTTCCAGCTAAGGCAACTTCTGAATACAATACAACCTGTAAAAGACGTCTTCAACTGGAAGCTAATGAGAAAAGGGTTTCTAGTAGACCCTTTTCTGTGTTGCAAAGCATTATTGGGGTGATATGATAGGGTACGGTATTGCTTACCATTTATACAGTAATGACCGCGCAATCATGCGCGGATTTGCAAAGACTACCTTGACACTATCTTCTCCGACATGGACGTGCATTATATTAATCAAAAAAGAGTAGTGGATGGAGGACGGCTATGAAAATTTCGACCATAAAACAAAGTAATATTGAAATTGCAGTTGTCAAAAGTAACGAGGTTCTACTTAGCGACGTGCAATCAGCCTTGGATTTTATGGCAACAGTACAGTATAAAACAGGATGCAGTTATATAATTTTGGATAAAAAATCAATATGTGAGGACTTTTTCGACTTATCAACAAAATTAGCAGGAGAAATTCTTCAAAAATTTGTAACCTATCATGTCAAGATAGCAATTGTTGGTGAATTTTCTGGTTATACAAGTAAAAGCTTACATGATTTTATTTATGAAAGTAACAACGGAAAAGATGCATTTTTCTTAGCTGACGAAGCACAAGCTGCTGAAAAATTCGCAAACCTTCGAGTCTGAAAAAGATAATAAACGCTTGCCGATCTTAAATAGGATCGAAGCACGAGGGAGTTTACAAGATGATTAAGGTATATAGTCATTATGTTGCGTGTGACACTCACGATGAAGTCATTGAAGTTCAGATGATTATAACCAATGCAATGTGTCATATCCCTAAGATTTGCAATGATGGTGACATGTTTCTAATCCAACACGAACTTGACGAGCACAAAATGCAGGAATTGCTAAATCAAGTTGGAAGGTAATAGCCCGTAATGCCAACTACCGATTATTTTAGAAATGCCGTCCACCTACATAAAGGCTGGACGGCATTTCTACTACTGGGTTTACATCTATGCACCTTGCATGAGAATAGGCAGCGCCTTAGTAGGATACACGGTTTTTCTCCTGCAATGAATCAAGGTCATTGGCTTTGATCATTCCTTTAGAGATCGTATAGAGTGTCTCTTTAATGTAAATAATTCGTTCAATGGCCTTGGAATTGTACATATAATATTGACCAGATTTCAAGAGTTCGCCCTCTGTAAGATGTGTAATTTTGCCTCTTAAAGTAAAACCTTTTTGAAGATCAAGCTGATAGACATAAGCCCCCTGAAACGTAAACTCTTCATATTCAGGCATGCGTTTTCCCGAATTGGCTTCTGCAGAATTTTTAACTTCCATAAGAGTCACCGGGAACGATAAAATTCCTTTCTCCTTATCAAATAGCAGGGCTTTGTGATTGCGAAGTACTTCGGAATCAGTTCCTCTGTCTCCAAGGACCGTTTTGAACATCTCCACAGGTTTACTAACATCGGTGACATCAAAGAGAGCGAGTTTAAGGCCTTGCATGAGGGCTGTAGCCCCGCCATCTTTGCTGACATCTACGGTCTCTTTGCCGAACCCTATGATATGATTCTCATCATAGGGTTGGAGATAATTACTGAAACCTGGTATTTTTAGAGCCCCTAAAATTGTTGGAGCGGCAGGGTTTTTAAGATCTATCACAAAGAAAGGGTCAACATTTTTGAACGTTACCAGGTAGCCACGATCTCCCATAAACCGAACGGAATAGAGCCTCTCTCCAGGTGCAATATCTTCAAGCTTACCTGCTAGCTTGAGGTCTTGGTCCAGAATATAAACGTTATTTTTAGACGTCAATTCATCGGTTCGCCAGATTTCACCTGTCGTGGTAGCAACCCTGAAGTAATCGTTCGCTTCGTCCATAGCAAACTGATTAAGTAAGGTGCCCGGCACTTCGCCTTTCGCCTTAAAGGTCGTTCCCCCTTGGGTCAGGCCGAATTTATAGAGCGCAGTGGTTGTTTTACGTGTATCAGGGCTAAGTTGAATCGCCGAACTTGAAGTGGAACTAGAAGAGGAAGAGGAAGTGGAAGCCGGCGCAGGTTGGGGTATTGGAGCCGATGGAGGCGAGGTCTGAGGTGGGACAGACGGCTTGATGAGCTGCTGTTGGGCCACGGCCACATAGAGATTTGACGTGGACGCATAGATTGTTTGACCTGAACCCAGATACGAGGAGACCTGCATTGCTTGAGTTTTTTTATCAAGATCAAGAGCACCGATCAATAAATAGTTGGGTTCGATCGAGTTAGGAAAGTAACGAATGTCGTTATAACTGATATCCACAAATTCTCCGCTACCGACAGAATCTCTATAACTCGGCAACTGTGGCTCGAACCCTTGGTCCTTCATCCTATAAGTTTCCAAATATTTGTTCGCAATTAAATATAAGCTGGAACCGACTTTTCGCGAAGACACATACATCCCGTCAAGTTCAACTTCCCGGAGTTTCTTGAGATCGGTTTTGTCAGCTAAGTCGTAAATGATCACCTTGCAAGTTGACCTATTGTAGATCTGAGGATAGAGTTGGTCTTGGGATCCTTGCAACGTTTGAGGGACTGGAGCACCGGGTGGACCTTCTGTGGGATAATAGGCATTGCCCATTAAGACAAGATAGTGATCATCAA
Organism: Desulfosporosinus sp.; assembly: GCA_035648035.1. Taxonomy (GTDB): domain Bacteria; phylum Bacillota; class Desulfitobacteriia; order Desulfitobacteriales; family Desulfitobacteriaceae; genus Desulfosporosinus. Next base: position 11,191 of record DASRMG010000288.1, read on the forward strand.
CATACAGCTCCTGAGGGGTGAACTCATCTTGTTTAAAGCTGATACGGCTGACGATACTCATGGAATTAGACGGATAAGCTTGAGTCACGAGGAGCTCTTGATTATTGACTTGGTAAATATATTGACCATCGTTTTTAACGATATCAGCTTCATCGACACCCGCAACTTGTAGATTCGTCGTTGAATAGTCAGAACCTCCTCCACCCAGTCTAGCAGTGGACGAAGTATCTGCTGAAGCTGGAGCTGTTTCAGCAGACTTAACCATGCCTTGTCTCATTCCCATTAAGGTTCTGGAGCTTTCAACTTCCGCTAAAATACTGCGTAGCTTTTCGACCGATCCTAAGGTCGGTAGACTTTGTTCCTCAGTTAGATTTGGCGTTAATGCTTGGTTTGTTGTCTTATTTAACTTGGGCAAAGCGATGACCAACATAACCAGTGCGAGTAATACAAGTAAATACCAAACTTTCTTCATCATTCTTCCTCCATTTAATCCCTATAAGAAATTTAAGCAATTAAAGAAATTTCCTTCTACCCCTATAGACGACATGAGGGGTGTTAAACTGACACGAAGCTTTGAATGAAACACTGGAAAAAAGAAAGGGACGGATAGCATGGGAGAATTAGAAAAACATGCCCGGTTATTTAACATCATTGCGCCTATATATAAGCGGTTTTTTCGTCGCCAGGTCCTAAATTACCGCTCTGTATTGGATAAATATGAAGAAGTTTTTAATATTCCACCCGGTGGAAGAGTTTTGGATATTGGGTGTGGCACAGGTGCCTTTGTATATTGTTTAGCGGAACGAGGGTATCAGGCAGTAGGGGTGGATTTTGCCTCATCGATGCTTCGAGAAGCGGGCAAGTCCACCAAGGGGAAGTCCATAGAGTTTGTGCAGGGGGATGTGACCAAGGGACTTGATTTTCCGGACGCGAGTTTTGACTTGGTGTTTTCTTCCTACGTTCTGCATGGCTTAAGTCCTGAGTTGCGTCAAAGTATCTATACTGAAGCCGACAGACTTTCCCGTGATAGGATCGTTTTTTATGATTATAATCATAGACGTGCACTATTTACGGATCTGATAGAATGGGCTGAAGGTGGAGATTACTTCGGCTTTGTACAGCATGGAGAAAAAGAAATGAAAACTTATTTCGGAGATGTTCAGAGAGTCGATATTGCCCCTCAGACGGCACTCTACCAGTGCTCAGGGGTTCACGGGCTTAGAAACACGAGGCCTCGATAAAGGGGTAGCGGAGAAGGAGATTTGGCTCTCATCATAACGGTGGGGGCTTTTGCTTTTCATATTCACACCCATGAAGCTTCACATAATCTACACATAAAGGACAAGAAAGGGTAACAAGTTTAGGTTATCATGGTACAATGTTATAGAGACAAGCCATAGAAAACCGAGCAAGTTGACACTGCGTAATATAGAAATATCCAGTGGACATGAAAGGTAATCGTTTATTATGAATCTTTTCACATTAAAACAGCGGTTGAAGTCTGTGAATTTTTTAATTTTAATGTCCATACCCTTAGTGACGTTATTGGCCCTGCAAATATTTTATAATGGAAATATATACAGTATATGCTTTTGGATCATAGAACAACCTAAAGAATTTTTTGTTAGTTATGTCTTAATGTTTGGGATCATCAATATCTTCTATAGTTTACCTCGTAAAGCCTATTTGGTCATTAGCAGTATCATGTTTGCCCTATTTTCGATGTTAGGTTATATCAGTCGACAAAAACTCATCCTTAAAGGATCGCCACTGTTACCCACTGATTTCTCCTTAGCGAAAGAAGCCATTGGGATATCTAGTAGTTTGCAAAACGTCTACATCTGGCCCGCGCTCATTACCCTTGGGGCGCTTGTTCTGATCGGGTTAATGTTGAAGTTTACGCCTCGAGAAAAATATCAGTGGTTGCAGAAAACAGCCATCTTCCTGACCTCACTAACCTTACTCACCCTCTTTTACACAGCCTTCGGACCCATTCAGAAAGCTTTTGCCCTGCAATCAAATAATTTAAGCCAGAAGATGAACTACGAAGAAAATGGCATGATGCTCGGCTTTGCCCTTAATGCGGAATATCTTAAGGTGACGGAACCGGCTAATTACCAGGAAGAGGCTATTAAGAAGATCCGTGAAGCCAGTAAAGCTAGCTATGCAACGAACCCTGACTTTAAGCCCAACGTCATCTTCGTTATGAGTGAAGCATTTTGGGATCCGACGGTGATGAAAGATGTGTCGTTTAGCGAAGATCCTATGCCGTTTTTTCATTCTCTGCAGAAATCCCAGACCAGCGGTACAATGCTCTCGCCAGTTTATGGTGGTGGGACCGCTAATACGGAATTTGAAGCCTTAACTGGATTTTCGACGCAGCTTCTGCCCGAAGGCGCGATTCCTTATGCACAATATGTCAACAAGCCCCTTGAGGCCCTACCGTCAATTCTCCAGAAACAAGGCTATGCTACTTCGGCGATCCACCCCTATGACAACTGGTTCTATAATCGAAATGAAGTTTACAAGAATTTAGGCTTTGACAAATTTGTCAGTAAAGAGTCCTTTAATAGTCCGAAAACAAACGGACAATATATCCTCGATACCGAGCTAACTAAAAAAATGCTCGAGGAAGTCAAAGCAACCGAGAAGCCAGATTTCATCTATGCGACTTCAATGCAGGCTCATGGGCCGTATGCCAGTACCCCCCATCCGGAAAATAAAATTAAGGTGAGTGGCAGCAATCTAAGTCCCGCTTCTCAGGCGATTTTAGAGAACTACACCAATACCGTCTCCGAGGTCGATCAATCTCTCAAACAACTCATAGAAGGCTTAAAACAGAGTGGAGAACCAACCGAAGTGGTCTTCTATGGCGATCACTTACCGATGCTTGGTGATGACTACAGCGTCTATAAAGAGGCCAACTTTGTCAAGGGTGCCGCTACCTATGAAGACTATATGAAGCTTCACAACGTTCCCTTTGTAACCTGGAATAACTTTTCGAAGAAGAAGGCGGACCTGAATATATCCGCCAACTTTATGGGAACTTACGCGCTAGAACTTGCTAAGAAAACTGGTAGCCCCATGACGGACTACCTCTCCAAGCTGATGAAGAACGGTTCAGACGTCAACATTAAGCAAGAATATGCCAGTAAAGCAAAAATGACACCCGATGAAGTTCAGGGATATAAGCTGCTGCAATATGACTTGATGTTTGGCGAGAACTATATCGATAAGCTAGAACCAAATCATCAACCACCAACCAACGACGGCTATATCCAAGGGGATGCACTTCCCGAAATCACAAAGGCTGTGATCGCAAACGGTAGGATAACCGTCCAAGGTGGAAATTTTGTGGAAAATAGTAAAGTGACGGTTGATGGCAAATTGATGGAAACGACGTTTGTTGGTTCTACCGAATTAACTGCCACTCTACCAAAAGATTTCTGGGACAAATCAAATGAGTTGCAAATACAAGTCGAGCTATCTGACAGTATGAGCAAGGTCATTTCACAATCCAAGGTTTATCAGTTGCCCGGGGACTAGGGATAATTCATTAAATACGACCCAACAAAGACCGATCACTCATGAAGTGATCGGTCTTTGTTGGTCAGTTTGGGGACCTCTATCTGTGACCATAATCGTCTGTGTCCACCGGGAGTCCCTTGGCTTTCAAGCGCGCTTCCACAAACTCCTTGATGATGGAGTAGATTAGCACAAAGAGCGGTACACCGATGATTAAGCCGACAAACCCGAAGATTTTACCTCCTATAACGATCGCAAAGAGAATCCAGAAAGAAGAGATTCCCAGGGAATCGCCAAGGATTTTCGGTCCAATGATATTCCCATCTAGTTGCTGCAGGAGAAAGATGATGAGTAGGAACCATAAGGCCATGGTCGGTGATACAAAGAAGATGATGATCACCGAAGGGATGGCTCCGATGAAAGGGCCGAAGAAAGGGATAATGTTCGTTACCGCGATGATGAAAGAAACCAGCAGCGTGAAGGGCATATTTACGAGGGACAGGATGATGAACGTTAAACCGCCCATGATCAAGGAGTCTATTATTTTACCACCTAGGAAACGACTGAAGATTTTTTGGGTACGCCTTGAAATCTCGAGGATTTTGTTTGCGATCTTCAGATTAAAGAGACTATAGTTGATTTTTTTCCCCGTACTGATGAACCGTTCTTTTTCTACCAGTAAGTAGACAGAGACGATGATGCCGAGAAATAGGTTCCAAACGGAGAGGGCGGTGTTTCCAAGGAACGAAATCGCCATGGGGACCAGGTTTAGAGCGAAATCACTGATATAGATCGACAGTTCGTCCAAACGGCTATTGATGAAATTGGCCACTTCCGGTGGAAGAAGAATATTATTCGATTGATTTTTGATGTATTCCGTGGAGGAACGGACATAGTCAGGGATGTTTAGAACAAGCCCTGAGAGGCTGGCAAAGAGCTGAGGAAAAATAAAGGCGATGAAGAGATACACCAGAAAACCGGTTGTGAGATAAGCTAGGAGAAGGGACAGCCTATATAACCACGATGCCTTAACTTTTTTTAGTGAAAAAATATTTTCCAAATGGTTTTTGAAGAAGTTTAAAAGGAAGTTCACCAGATAGGCGATGACGAACCCGTAGATGAAAGGGTAGAGCGCTGAAAAATAATCCGCCAATACTTGGTTGAACTTGTGCAGTCCTGACATGATAACAAAGAACAGGATGCTGGATGCAATGACAATGAAGCTGTACATTGCGATGGTGGTGTATCTCCGATTCCAATTAATTCCCACAGTAACCTCCAATTTTAGGATAATCCTTATAAGAAAACTAACAAAAAGCCACAATGAACTCCTTATATTGATGTTATATTATACCACACACTCTCAACGTGAACCAAAATCCTTACAGAAAGCAGCTAATCTCTCATGGAGATTAGCTGCTTTTATGAAGTTCAAAGTTTAGGCGATCTTCGATTATTTTTCTGTCTTTTGGTTGTCTTCACCTTGATTTTCAGAAGTTTCTCCCTTGGAAGAATGGTCACATCCACAATGCCCGTGTTTAAAGGGGTGTTCTCCCGGATGACCGTGGTGACCAGCAGGTCCATGTCCTCCCTCATGATGGGCATGGTGTTGGTGCATGGCTTTGAAAAACTGATGAATAGGGGAACTGCTACCATGAGCCTCGCAGCCTGCTTGCTGAGCTTTCTCTTTAAAATTCAGGAACGCCTCAAACGCTTCCAATTTCGTCCTAAGCTTCTCTTTGTCCCCCTTAAGGGTCACCGTGAAACCTTCTTCGTTTTCTTCGTAGGTAAACTTAAAATTCTCTAAACCCATAAATACATCTCCTTACTTTGAATTTATATTAATTTGTAGGAACCGCAAGGTAATAAGGTCTTTCTTAAGGGTGAAAACGGGGTCTTCCGTTCCTTCTCATTTGCCTGCCTGAATTTGACGTGCGTTTCATGAACGAGGCAAACGTTAGAGCTGAAAGTACCAATAGCACCAACCCAACCTTGGGATAGGGGCCCTCTAGAGAAATAACACCTGAGATTAAGAAGCCACAGCTAAAGATCGCACCGACAATACGGCTTGCTTGGTCCTTCTGGCTATTTAAGAGCGTTAGCTCAAAACTCCTGGACGGATGAATTCTAATCTTACCGTCTTCAAGCTTAGTAATAAGTCGGTTTAACTTTTCGGGCAGAGTAACAGCCTCAGAGAGTGTCTTCTTGACTTGGTCGAGAATAAAGCCTTGAGTACCAGTTCCCGATTCCTCCCCAGCGAGCAGCTCCTCTGCATAGGGGCGAAGCGTCTTGATCAGATTGAGCTGAGGGTTTAGTCCAGCGCAAATCCCCACAATCGTTAAGAGAGATTTTCCTAGAAACAAGGTTTTTGCCGGAATTTGAAAGGGCATGGAATACATAAATTCTCTTAATTCTAGCAGGAATTCCTCCGAATTAACGTTACCCATGTTCGGATCTTCAAATATATTGCCCAATATGAGTTTCAGCCCTTTAGATAAGGTCTGTTTATCAGCATGGGGTCGTAGGAACCCAAGTTTCTCAAAGACGATCACCATCTGATCCGTATCTTTCTTGAATAAGGCCATGACGAAGGCCGTTAATTCTTCTCGCATGCCTTTCTCAATTCGCCCCACCATTCCGAAATCGATGAAGACGAGTGTCCCATCCTCTTTAACGAGCAAATTACCGGGATGAGGATCTGCATGAAAAAAAGCATCACTCAGTAATTGCTGTACGTAAGCGGAAATCAAGGTATCGGCGATCTGTGCCCGATCTAACCCCGCCCTGTCTAGAGCCTGATAATCATTCACTTTACAGCCCACGATATATTCCATCGTCAACACATGCTTAGTCGTGTATTCCCAATACACTTCAGGGACGCTGATTCTAGAGTCTCCAGAAAAATTAGCCCGGAACATATCCGCATGCCGACCCTCTTTGATGTAATCGAGTTCATCAAGGGTTGTTTCCACAAACTCTTCATAAATTTGTTCCAAATCAACCGTCGCACTAAGCTTGGGATATCGCTTGGCAAAGGTCACAATAAACCGTAGTGCGTTAAAGTCCGTTTGAATAATTGCCTCGATCCCAGGGCGCAATATTTTAACGGCTACTTTGGTATGGCCTTTTATATCAGCAGTATGAACCTGACCTAAAGAGGCAGAAGCGATGGCGACCTCGGAAAAGTTCGAATAAACCTCAGCAATAGGACAACTATATTCTTCTTCAATGCGCTGAATGATCTCATTCGTTGCGACGGGTTTGACAGCATCCTGTAACTTGGCCTTCAGGTAAAACGTCGACCCTAGAACTGAAAAATTGACCGAGCTTGATTAGCAGTCCGCCTAGCTCTGTCGCCGTATCTGTAAACGCCACAGCCTGTTTCTGATAGATCTCTTTGATCTGCTTTTGATACTTTTCTACGGTGAGAAATCGCTTTTTCTTATTAACCCACCAAAGTTGAAAGGCGAATTGTAGGAACATGGAGATAATCTTTCGAAAGCGTCGATCCTTAATAAACCTTGTAATAATAGGCATTAGTTTCATTAGTTTCCTCCCTAGTCATAAGCCTCAAACATATTGCTGTCAGATGAGAGTTGAAGAACACTAATGATCTTTCGATGTGTCTTCTTCAGCGTCTTCTGAGGAAGGGCTGAACATCTCTTCAAAGAACTTAGCCTTTCGAAACATCATGTCAGCAAATTTAGTCATGACATCTGATTTAAATAGGATGACGACCCCTCTTTTTTTGTTGCCAAGAACAATGAGTTTCTCACCTGGCTGGATACCGATTTCCTCTCTAGCTTCAGCGGGAATAACCACTTGTCCACGTTCTCCCATAACCGTCGAACCATAGAATTTACCACCATGATGCATCATCTATATCACCCCTATAAGTATGATACATCATACTTATCATACTTACAATACATTTTACAAGACATCTTACGCCAACAGCATCGTATAAACTGGTAAAAAGGGAATGTGTTATAACGAAAAAGCAACTCATCTCTCACGAAGATTTGGCCGTCCCTATGGTGTGTTGGACACCAAAAATGATATAGTTAGTAGCACTACAAACGTTGATTTGCAGAGACATGGAATAGGGTTAGGGAGGCGTTATTATGATTAATATAGAAATGCTGACATTGAAATATCCAAGTGGAAAAGGCGTTTTCGAATTGGATTTCTCTGTAAAAAAGGGCGAGGTTATGGGATACCTTGGCCCCAACGGAGCTGGGAAAACGACCACCATTCGTGCCTTACTCGGCTTTATGCAGCCAAATAGCGGTACCTGTTCTATTGGAGGGCTTGATTGCTCAAACAACGCTCCGGAAATCCAGAAAAATCTCGGTTACATACCCGGCGAAATCGCCTTTCTCGATGACATGAAAGGCGATGAATTCCTTAAATTCATGCACGACATGAGAGGCACCAAGGATACCACCAGACAGAAGCAGCTGATCGAGATGTTTGAGCTTGATCCAGAAGGCAAGATTAAAAAGTTCTCAAAAGGCATGAAGCAAAAGCTCGGTATTATCACTGCGTTTATGCACGATCCCGAGGTTCTGATCCTAGACGAGCCAACAAGTGGTCTTGACCCTCTGATGCAAAATCGGTTTATCGAACTTATATTAAGCGAAAAAGCTCAAGGGAAAACTATTTTAATGTCCAGTCACATGTTTGAGGAAGTCGAAAAAACCTGTGATGATGTCTTGATCATCAAGGATGGCAGAATTGTTAAGCGCTCTGATGTGCAGACGTTGAAAAATTCACAACGCAAAGGGTTTGTTATCAAGTCTACCGACGTTGTTTTTGCTTCAAAGCAACTTAAAGCTGCAGGCTTTGAGGCGTCTACTATAGTTGGAGATACCATAGAAGTGTTCGTAACAGGTGAAAATGTTGATCGCTTCATCAAGACGATCGCTCAGTTTACTGTACTCAATTTTGATGTTAAGTCCCAGTCCCTTGAAGATATCTTCATGCAGTTTTACGGTAGGGAGGGACAAGCGTTATGAGCTTTACATTACTGAAGACAGTCTTTAAAAAGAATTGGACGCTACTCCTCATTTTCTTTGGTGTACTGACGATGTATATGACGATCATGGCTTCAATGTATGATCCCAATGACATGGAAGCGTTGGTAGCAATGTTGAAGTTACTTCCGGCTGACCTCATGAGAGGCATGGGCTTTTCAAATGTGGTAACAGATCTTACAGGTTATCTAGCAAGCTGGCTCTATGGGCTGTTGATGTTTGGTTTTCCCATGGTTTACTGCATCATTCTTGGAAACAGACTGGTTGCCAAGATGGTCGACAATAGCTCCTTTGCCTATATCCTGTCCACCCCTAACTCGAGAGTTAAAATCATTATTACCCAAGGCGTCTATGCGCTGGCTTCTGTTGCGGTTCTATTTGCTGCTTTGTTTGGTGTAGGCGTTTTAGTTTGTGCGGTGATGTTTCCCAGCACTTTGGACATTGGTGCATTTTTCATCCTCAACGTTACCACGATGCTGGTCAATATGGTGGTCATGATGATTACCTTTTTCTTCTCTTGCCTGTTTAATGAAACCAAGCTGTCGCTGGGCTTTGGAGCGAGCATTCCCATCGCCTTTATTCTTATGAAGATGCTGGGTGGTGCTTCAGCAGATATGAGCATGCTACAAAAATTTTCAATTTATGGCTTCTACGATCCGGTGGAATTGGTTCATGGTGGTGAAATTTTGGGCGTCAATCTCGCTTATATAGGTATCATCGCTGTACTATTCGTAGCCAGTGTACTGGTTTTCAAGAAGAAAAGATTACCACTGTAAGCTCCTAAGACACAGTTTATCCATTGCCCGGGAACGAAGGAACCGAACTCTCTTTTGATTGCTTTCTATAGAAGCGTAATATCTAGAGACATGTAAGTTTTGCTTTTCCTAGAGAGAGAGAGATGATAATCATGGCGAAGACAGAAGAACCCAAGGTCATTTTAGCCTACATAGCCGTATGCATCCTATGGGGATCCACGTATCTGGCGATTAGAATTGGAGTCAGTGACTTTCCACCAGAAATGTTTGCAGGTTTTAGGTTCTTGATTGCAGGGACTTTAGTCTTGTTATTTGCTTATTTTAAAGGGTACAAGTTTCCTGAAAACCTGATAGACGTGCGTAGGCAGGCCGTCGTGGGTTTGTTTTTATTGCTCGGCGGCAACGGGATGGTTGTCTGGGCGGAACAGTGGGTCTATTCTGGAGCTACAGCACTGATTATGGCGATTGTCCCAATGTTTAATGCGATTCTAGAACTGTTTCTTCCCAATGGTCCAAGGCTCGGGTTGAAGGGCTGGTTCGGTTTACTCTTAGGTTTTTTCGGGGTTGCCCTTTTGGTTCTAAGCGGCTCTGAGGCGAACATTATTGATATTTCAGGTGGGTTATTGTTATTATTCGCCGCTTTTTCATGGTCAATGGGCTCGATCTATTCGAAGACCTTTAAACCATCAGGAACTACAGTAGCAAATATCGGAATACAAATGTTCGCCGCAGGCATTGGCTTAACCATCGTGGGACTCTTGCTGGGAGAGGCGGGTAATATCCATCTAACCAGTAAGGGTATTGGAGCCATGGCTTATCTGGTCATATTTGGATCAATCCTTGGTTATAGTTCGTATATTTACATCCTACAGAAGTGGCCAGCGTCGAAAGCCGGTACCTATGCCTACGTGAATCCTGTGGTGGGAGTGCTCTTAGGTGCTGTGATTCTAGGAGAACCAGTCTCACCCAATGTGTTCCTTTCGGCAATCATTATTTTAAGCGGGGTTTTAATCGTTCAGTTGTCTAAAACAAGCACCAAACTTAAACCAGCGCCCTCTGAGTTTGCCAGTGCCCAAATAACCCTATCGAAGACCGATCACAAATGATATGATCGGTCTTTGTTATGTCAACGCTAAATATTCCTCGGCTTTATTGGTAGGCCTATTTTACTGAGTTATTCTTGCTAAATATGAAAAGGAGCTGCCTTTTCATGAACGTCCTTAAACGTCATTTTATTTTGAGACAGCCCCTTTGTTATGTTATTGTTTATAATTGAAGTAAGTGTTAACAACCACCTTTTGTTTATGGTATGGTCGCACTCAGCAGTGAAGACATAGGCATCATATTTATTGCTTCAGATCTTGGCCAAATTTGGTAATTGATCGCTCATATATAGGTAAGTGGCTAACCCTATGTGAATACCTAAAGATATCAAAAAGGTATAGAGTAAGTTCCAGTGTGAATACTGCAATAGTCCAAGCTGAATAAAGATATAATGGACTGCGACCGCACTTAAAGGAAAAACGAACAATATGACGCCAATAAGAGTGATTTCGTGATACTTGGTCATGAGATACCCAAAGGTAATTACGGAAGGAATCCAAGCAACTGAAAGTAAAATTGGTATACCGGCTATGTTGATAATGTCAACATGTTTGAAAGTCCAAAACCCCCATACATTTTGCATTAAGTAGACTAGTATTAAGGCAATCACTAACCCTCCTACCAGCCCTAATTTCCAAAGTTCTTTAAATTTTTCAGTAGGGACGATGAAAACCATAATTATTGAAGTTAATAGAAGAATCGTTAGACCTGCTAAATTTGCACTCATCAATTTTATCACCTCAAAACTAATTTGGCTTTAATTTTAAGTTTTTATGCATCATGAAAAGAATTATCTTATAACAATTCCCTCATCTGATGGCTTGATCGCTTTCTTTTCAAGACTCGAGACATAGGACCGTGATATCTTTAGTGTATCGGCGACCACTTGTTGTGATTGCTCCAAGCCGTCCAACAAGCCATATCTCATTGATTTGTTATAGGGTCGAGGACGCTGGTTAATTCTAATCGAGATTTGGAGATGTAGCTTTTTATGTAGCAGCGTACTATTATAGATACACTGAAAGTTTTTGTTTAGAGTTAGGAAGAGAGATGGAACATAAATGAGTAATATACGAGGAGATGGGGGACGTCGTCTTGGTAAAAGACTGGTTTCAATACATGCTTGGAATGCCATGTTCGTTTTGTTGCTGGCCCTGTCTGGTCTCGTGTTGTCCAGCACCTTTTGGCGAGAAGCGCTCGGTGGAACATTGGCGTGGATTAAGTGGTTCCATATTATCATGGGCTTGGCCTCAATCGTTCCAGTTCCTGCTTACCTGCAGCAGGTAAGTAAGCACTGGAAGCAACTTCATGGCAAGTTCCCCCAGCAACTTAATATCATCCTTACGCTGCTACTGCTCGTGAGCTGGTTTATTTCAGGGGTTCTGTTGTGGAGGTTTAACGCGGTGGGACCGGCGGTCACCAACGCTGCCCTGTTGGTCCATGATGTATTGACCTGGATAGGGCTTCCGTATATTCTGTATCACTCGTTAACCAGGGTAGGGCGACGTAAGGAAGACGGCCGTATATCCGTAATCAATACGAAGGCCATCTATACGCGAAAGGCCTTCATACGTACGATCATTGGAGCGAGCTTAACCATTTCCCTAGGACCTACACTCATTAAATGGCTTGCGAAGAACGGCACGGGGAAAGATCTTTCGTCCATCAACAAACCGGTCAACAACCTGCTACCTGCGCCACAGCCTTTAGTGGATTCTAACCCACCGATTGGTGGCGGAGCGGATGGCTCATTTCGCAGTTACACAGTCGCCAAAATTCCGTCTTTCACCAACGCTAACTGGTCCTTTAAAATTGATGGACTCGTCGACCATCCTGTAACCTGGAATTGGGAACAGTTTGTCGCACTAAAGCGCTCAGTACAAGTCAGTGATTTTCATTGTGTTACAGGTTGGTCGGTATACGGCAATACGTGGGAAGGTATTCCCCTAAAAACTCTGCTAGAGGAAAGTGGCGTTCAGCCCCCTGCGAAGGTGGTCAAGCTGTACTCAGGCGATGGTGTGTACACGGATTCCCTCACCTTGGAGCAAGTTAAGCTTGACGAAGTTATGGTCGCAGTAATGCACGACGGGAAACCCATTCCCGATGAGCTAGGTGGCCCAGTCCGCTTAATTATTCCCAAGATGTATGCCTACAAATCGGTTAAATGGTTGAATCGAATTGAACTCATTGAAGAAAATCATATTGGATATTGGGGTCAACGAGGTTATGAGAACGATGCTTGGGTGAAGTAATCGCTAGTTTTGAGACAGTGACTGAAGCAACGAGAGATTCTACATTTTACCATTCTCCTAGGAGCGTTTAATACCTTCAACGCATTAAAAAGGAGCCAGAAACTGATGCACTCATCGCATCAGTTACTGGCTCCTTTAGTCATCAGGCGTATTTATTTAGAATAGATCATCTCCACTTTTCCCGCCTAAACCGGGGTGGCAATCAAAGCGTACGGTACCCACTGGAATCTTATGTTCTACAGCTTCAACAATTTTTGCCGTCCCAATATTACCAAACCCTCCGCATAATTCTATCGCCTGAACTCCTTCAGCAACCAGCTGTTTTGAAACTATGACTGCCTCCTCATAATTTTGGACTCCACGGACGATTAGGGTGACCTCTGGGGTTTCAATGTCTGCCATATGTTTTGACGGGTCGGCTTGAGGTGCAAGGAAAATAAACGCAGCTTTTAAAGACATTTAATCAGATCCTCTCCATATTTCATTTATTTTGGGATTCACAGAGTAGAGTTGAGCAGAAACAAGCACCATACCTGTAATGGATATAATAATATGCAATTCATATGCCAATGAAGCTATTCGGCTTGGCACGTAAATTGCATATTATCATATGAAAGATGATGAAATAAACAAATAGAAGGCCAATATCAGCGAAATCACGTGAGGTGCATTAATAAAAAGAAGATCTATTCACGGTTAGATCATGCCACTGTTCGGAAATAGAACAGTAGCATAACCAACAAACATCTAAATATCTGACAGAAGGAGGACTTCAGCGGTGAAAATTTGGCGATTACTCGATAATAATCCATTAAGCTCGGCAGACCACATGGCGTTAGATGAAGTACTGCTTGCCTCGAGAAGCGCAGGAAAATGCCCTGATACATTGCGCTTTCTCCAATTTTCTCCTCGTTGTGCCCTATTAGGTTTACATCAAGCCGTAGAGTTAGAAATTAATGAAGACTATTGTCGCAGAGAAAATATTGAAATCAACCGTCGTATCACTGGAGGGGGAGCAATCTTCTGGGGCCCGTCCGAATTAGGCTGGGAAATCTATGCAGGTAAGGATTGGCTATCGGGAAGAAATATTGATGAGGTCTACAAATTGTTGTGTGACGTTATGGTGAAGGCGCTGAAAGATCTCGGAGTTGAAGCAATGTTCCGTCCCCGTAACGATATTCAAGTCGGACATAGGAAAATTTGTGGTACAGGGGGTGCCGAATTAGGCAATGCCTTTGTCTTCCAATGTTCATTGCTGGTTGATTTTGACGTTGAGAGTATGGTCAAGGTGCTAAAAATACCTCTCGAGAAGATAAGTGATAAGAATATTAGCGCAGTAGAGGATCGGGTAACGTGGCTTAAAAGAGAGCTTGGTCAAGTTCCAGACATGGACACAGTCAAACAATCAATTTGCTCGGCCTTTACATCCGTTATGGATATGCAATTTATGACAGAGGAACTTAATCCGTGGGAAGAGGCATTATTTCAAGAGCGAAGATCGTTTTTCCATTCTGATGAATGGATCTATAAAGTTCATATACCTACGGAGGCGGCAGAAATTAAGGAAGCATGTCTTAAAACACCAGGCGGATTAATTCGGGTGGTTGTCAAGACGGAGTTGAAGGCACAAGTTTTGAAGAGCGTATTAATTAGTGGGGATTTCTTTACAAAAAACCCGACGGTCATCTTTGAGCTTGAAGCCCTCTTAAAGGATTGCCCGCTAGAAGGGGATAAAATTGAGAGAGTAATCAGGTCTTATTTTAAGGCTTACCCTGATCAAATTCCCGGGGTAAAAGCTCAGGATTTGGAGACATGCGTCCGCAGAGCCTTAAGATGAACGCTGATGTTGTAGTCATTGGAGCTGGCCCAGCAGGAAGTGCCGCGGCCGCGACAGCAGCTACCGGTGGGGTTACAGTGTTGCTGTTGGAGAAGAAAGAGCAAATAGGTCTACCGGTGCAATGTGCAGAGTATGTGCCCTTGAGTTTAGCGGCAGAAATACCTATTCCAGCCCCGTGCATAGCTCAAAGAGTGGAAGGGTTCACCACCTATATTCATGGAGAGCAAGTCGCTCAAACACGGGCACCAGGCTACATACTTAACCGGGATGTCTTTGACCGTTATTTAGCTGAGAGAGCGGTTAAAGCCGGGGTTAAGTTATTGACGAACACACAGGCCATAGAGGTTACGGATCAGGGTGTCGTCATCAAGGAGCAGGCGAAATTATCTATGGTTCAAGCAAGTGTCATTATTGGGTCAGAAGGACCTAAATCCGTGGTAGCCCAGGCGATGTGCTGTCCGCCACAAGCTTTGGCCTATGCTAAGCAAATCACGGTTAAATTGAGGAAACGGTTGAAATGGGCTCGAATCTATTTTAGCCCATCCATCCTCGGTGGATATGCTTGGGTCTTTCCTAAAAATGATTTGGCCAATGTCGGGGTGAGTCTTGATTTAAGGTTAGGCGGAAGTGTAGCAACCGCTTTAGGAGAATTCCAACAATATTTAATCCATGAAGGCGTGATTAGTGAAGAAGTGTTGCGAACGACAGGTGGAGCAATTCCTATCGGAGGACCGCGCATTAGGACGCAACAAAATAACCTGATGTTAGTCGGAGACGCAGCGGGACATACGCATCCTATCAGTGGAGAGGGGATTTTTCAGGCAATAGTGGCTGGTAACCCCCTACGTTAGGATAGTTGTCGTAGAGACTAACGTAATGTATCCTTAAAAAGGAACATAGGAGGGAAAACTATATGAGGTATCCTAAAGAGTTGAAAAGTACAATCATTGCAAAGATGTTACCGCCAAACAACCAGT
>DASRMG010000289.1:0-6615 GCA_035648035.1 Desulfosporosinus sp.
ACGTATTGTAAACTTAAACCTTCCCGGACGGGTTTACAAATAAGAAAGAAGGAATTAACAATGGAACAAAACAGGTTTAAATCTCCGGTCTTTTGGAGTGCAGTTGTCGCACAAATAATATCAATTGGTCAATTTACTGGCATATGGGCTAAGTATGGTATTGATGCAGGAATGATTGGTGATGTAGTTGCAGGAGTTCTTCAGATAGGAGTTTTGGTAGGTCTTTTAAATAACCCTACTGATCCTAATCACCTTTGATTTAATAATGAATCCGTGATAAATTGTCCTAAATCAACTTATAATATAAGCGGGAAAAGGACAAATTAAATAAGAGCCCTTCTGCCAGAAATGGTGGGAGGGCTTTTTTCCGTTCTAGAGTTTCACA
This sequence comes from Desulfosporosinus sp., assembly GCA_035648035.1. Classification (GTDB taxonomy): domain Bacteria; phylum Bacillota; class Desulfitobacteriia; order Desulfitobacteriales; family Desulfitobacteriaceae; genus Desulfosporosinus. The sequence continues at coordinate 386 of DASRMG010000289.1, forward strand.
TATTCTTAACACAGAATTCATGGAATGGTAACAAACATAGTTTATGATAAATACAACAGATAAGCACTGCAAAATATATAAAGAAAGAGATGTACATAAATGGGTTTGATTATTGTCTTGTTAGTAGTACTCGTGATTCCCTCTGTATCAAGGGCGTTGGTATCAGTTGATCAATATTCAGAAGTCGAAAATTAATACGGCAAGACCACTCGTAATTTACGGTTGAAATATAGACCTTTTTTCAGACTGACCTCCTTCTCTACCCCTCCTGGCGAGGGGGCTTTTTTGATTTTAGAGTGTAATTTCATCTTTCTGAAGCTGGAAAATGTATGGGAAAAACCAAAATTATTGAATTTAATAGGAGGTTTTTAATATAAATTGACGAATATATCAAGAATATTAGATTGTTGGTATTGATAGGTTGGATGGGATGAAAAAGTCGAGAATAAGATTACTCAAGAAACGCAGATTTTTTAGAAAAAAATTAAACAAAAAAATCCGAAGGCATAAAAGAAAAAAATACCTTGACCGCAGGTTAATTGAGAAAAAGACTAAAAGTGAAAGATTCCTACTCTTTAATTTTTTGAACATGAACAAATTTGCTAAAAAACCTAAGAAATTTGGAAGAGATATTTTCTTTAATATGCCTCGCAGTTTTTCTTTTATTGAAAATCCTGACGAGACTATACAACTGTTAAGATATCTGTTCTATTGTGGTATCCGTTCTTCGGTTGAAAAACTTAACTTTAATTACGTGGATTGTGAAAAATTAGGGATATGCGCCTCGACTGTCATGGATGTTGTCATATTGGAAATAAAGAAACAAAAACAAAGGTGGAGAAATCGTCGCCCTTTCAACATTAGTGCGCAAGTGCAGGATGAATCCAAGCAAATTAAAGATATTTTAGAGGTAAGTGGGTTAATTAAGCATTTAGGATTTCCAACTCAGGAACGAAGTTATATTACAAAACTTGATCTATTAACGGGTAGCAACAATAATAAGCGCGGTTCTAAATCAGGAGAAGTTGCTACACAGGTAACAGATTACTTCATCCGATGTATCAATACCCAAGGCCTCGGAATGGGTAGAGAAGGTATACGGATAATGGGAGATATGATCGGTGAAATAATTGGAAATTGTGAAACACACGGTGGTACCTTCACGCAATGGTACACGCTTGGGCATTACAGTACTGAAGAGAAAGGGAAATACGGAGAATGCCATCTTGTTTTTTTCAATTTTGGAAGCACAATTTATGAAAGCCTGAATAGTGATACTACAAGCATAGAAATTCGTGAATCCCTGGCTAATCTTACTCGAAAGCATAGAGGATTCTTCAAGATGTCTTGGACTGAGGAAAGTCTATGGACTTTATATGCGCTTCAAGACGGCGTAAGTCGCTTAAGAGATAGAGAAAAGGATCCAGATAGAGGAACTGGCACTGTCAAACTAATCGATTGTTTTCAATCTATAGGAGAAACACACGATGGAAACTTTCCTGCGATGAGTATAACATCTGGGCGAACTCACATTTATTTTGATGGTAAGTATAAGCTTGCGGATCAAAAAATTGGAAATGAATATCGTCAGGTTATTGCCTTTAATTCTACGAACGATCTTAATGAGCCCCCTGACCCAAACAATGTACGGACACTTAAGAATTTTTTCCCGGGTACTGTTATTTCCATGAGGTTTTATTTAGATAGAACTTTTATAACAAGATTAATGGAGGAATCAAAAAATGGTAATAAATCTTGAAAAATTTAAAGAGACAAATGTTAAGGTTTTGTCAGGGAGAGATAACGGGCAAGCTCTTAGGAAGAAGTTAAACCTCGACGAAAAGGACAAAACAGGAGAAATTGTAAGTGTCGTTATCCCTGATGATTTATATTCTATTAATTCATCATATTTTTTAGGGTTATTTGGTGCAAGTATTAGGGCGTTGGGGGAAAGTAGATTCCGTGAGAGGTATATCTTCAAATGCGATGAAATTATTCAAAAAAATGTAGAAGACGGCATATCCAGGGCCTTAAAGGAATCAAACGTATTGAGAGGAATCTGACATGTTTAAGTGTTTTATTGACTATATCGAGGCGCTTCAGCCAAATAGTGTTGCCGCCTTGGCTGCCCTTAGCAATTTTACTATTGCACTTGCATCATGTATGAATATTCTTATTGTTATAGTTTTCTATACTCGCGATAAGAGATTGAGGTTGAAGGAATATAAAAGCAAGATAAAAATGAACTGGTATAGAGTCACGCTACTTGATAAAAATCTGCTTGCTATTGATACCTTCTTTGAAAAGGATTTGCAAATTATTGAAGAAATCGAAAAAATTTCTCCGGAGGGAATATCAAAACACGATTATGATAAAATTATTAAAAAACAAATAGGCTTATATACGGACAAGAAGATTGCGTTAAGTCTCTCATTTACTGACTTAGTTAGTATTATTGAAGTACGAATGGGGCAAGAATTAGACGAATTATTAGAGCAGTTTCAGGATGAGTTTATAAATCATATATCATCACAGGATAGTTTAGCTCCTGATATAGGTAGGAAATTGGTTTATGGGCATAAAAAAAGGTTTTTTAAACTACTATTTAACTATGAATGGAATGATTTCAAGCCCAGTAAGCGGGCCCGAAAAAATAGTGTGTTTGCAGGGTTCATGGCATGGCAGCCGTTCGGGTTTCTGAGCCGATTTGATAGGTCAGGCACAACTACAAAAATGTGAGGAAACATAAATAAAAACATACACCATGCCCATCACAGTCCTAGCGTAAAAATGGCTTTCATCGGAAACGATGGGGTCTATTTTTTTTATTGTTGACAGATCACAACCAAACCAGTAAATTAGTCCCAAGGAAATATATCAAGACACTGGAACCGAGAGGAACGACCACCATGCTCATACCCAACGAAACCCTCGGCAAACGAATAGCCCACCATAGGAAAGAGCTTAAGCTAACCCAAGCAGAGTTAGCCGCACTCGTGGGGCTATACCCCAAATACCTCAGTGACGTGGAAACAGGGCGAAAGATTCCACGAATGGATACGATTGCACGGATAGCAGCGGGGCTCAGGGTGACGATCGGTGAGTTGGTTGGACATATTTAAATGCCCCTCGCCTTGGTTGTTGGGGGCTTTTTTCGTTGTGCTGCTAAAAAGGAGTTTTATTGATTTAGCTGATACCCAACAGTTCCCACCTGACGGTAAGCCCCTCCCATGGTAGAGTTTCAGTTCAGTGGAGGTGTTTTAATATAGGATAACAAAAATATTTATGATAATATAAGTAATATAGGTAAAAATAAAAATAATCTTTGCAGGAATTAATAACTATTATGTCAAAAGTAGTATGATATATTTTTTTATAAAAATTTAATAAAAATTAGGAGATGATCTCATTGGCAGTTCTTAGATATTTTATTATGTGCGATTCAATTTCTGAAGTTGGTGGAAAATTAAGTTTCCACGGAGTTTTTGACATGATTAATGCAGTTAATTTTCCGGGTAATCATGAAAAGTGTACCATCGTGATGTCTTGGATAGATGGCATTGGTAAGTATAAGCTTGATATGGAAGTAATAGCATCAAATAATGACGTTATATTCAACAATAATCTAGAATTTGATTTAAACTCCCAAACACAGGGTGCCAATATTATTATACAGCTAGAAGGTCTACCTTTGCCAACTCCCGGCATATACTGGATAATAATAAAACTTAATGGGGCAGAAGTATCTAGATATCCATTAACTGTAAATCAATTAGAGGTAAAGTCAGATGCTACACGTATGGAAATGAAGTCTATACTTCGCGAGCAGGGAGTTAAAGATTTTGGGATTGAAATAAAGTGTCCAAGTTGTAACATTAATAGCCAACTGTTTGTTATGGATGATGTAAAAACGAATAAACCTAATTTTTATCCTTTTCCAGACGTAAATGATTTTATCTGCCCTCATTGTAAAGAGTTTACATTTAACCTTCTACCAATTCGTAAACAGCTCTGGTATAATCTTAAGAATACTAATGAAAAAACTTAAGGGTGATGATGGTATATGAAATCTAATCTTACTAATATTCAACGGCAAAAGATTCAGTCTCTTAGAGAAATTAGCATTAATAGACTGTCTAAAAAGATATCGGTTATGCCAAATAAGGATTTTTTATATGATGAAGATCATAAAAATTTATATAAAGAAAATTCGGAAGCGGCAATTCATTTTGTTCATGAAACTCATAGTAACAGGAGTGAGAATTGATGTTGATAGCGTTAAAACGAGGAGACGTTTACAGATTTAGGTTTCCAAAGACGGACAACCCTTCCAGTAGTATTATTAAGTACTCAGTAGTCTTACAGGAAGGTAGAATTGTTGACAATTCACCAACAGTGGTTTGTGTTAATATAACTACTAAAAAGCTTAGCACTTTATATCCATCAGATGTATTGATTGACCCAAATGAATGTCAGAATACAGAGGGCGCCAAAGTAATATGTAATCAAATACATACTATTTCAAAAGAAAGAATTTTAGATTACCAATATAGCTTATCTTCGTCAACCATGTTGGACATTAATGATGCCTTAATGCTTGGAATTGGTATTGTAAAAATAGAAGATATGGAAACTACGGGGGATACTTCTCTGGTGTAGCACTATAATTAGTGCACTAATTGGCAATAACCCATTTCTAAAACCTTACTAAAGGAGCCGCAACACCATGAAAAACCAAATGACCCCGATCACCGTCCTAGCCCACTTTGAAACCGACGGCACACCTCATCCGCTGCGTTTCAAACTGGCCGATCGGGAGTACAAGATCGAGCAGGTCCTATCTGTAACCGAGGAGAGACTAGCCGGCAATATGATGCTGTGCTTCAGGTGCCAGAGTGAGATCGACGGAGAGCTGAAGCCTTTTGAAATTAAGTTCGAGAAGAATACCTGCAAGTGGTTTTTGTGGAAGATGTGAGGTTTTGACTATGATCGAACCCAATGAAAACATCGGTAAAAACATAACCCACTACAGAAAAGAGCGTAAGCTTTCTAAAGCGAAGTTAGCTTCTATAGTTGGCATGGATCCTAACCACCTCTACTTAATTGAGGCGGGCCATAGGTATCCTCAGATATGTATACTGGCGCGGATAGCAGCTGGTCTTGGAGTCTCGATTGAAGAGTTGGTTGGACAAAGTTAAAGGCCCTCGGCTAAAAGTTGCCGGGGGCCTTTTTTGCGTTTGCGAGCTTATATCGCTTTATACAAAAGATAAGAAACGCCAACTACAAATACCGGTACCAACAGCACAATGCTGCACCCCATTGCTGCGCCGGCTTTTCGCTGCCTTCCGGATCTAGTTAATGGTATTCCGGTCTTTCGGGAGAACCTTTGCTTCGCTTTGGTAACTCCGAGTAATCGCTTCCATGAGAATCCACCTTTGTTGGCCATTTATTTCAATCCCATCTGAGCCTTCATGTTTAATTTTTCCCCCTGAAACATAACATTTGCGTTCGCCCCTAGATCACCTTCGCCTTTATATGCGTACGAAACGGTGTGAGCTGGATCTCCAACCTTCCCAGATTCAGATTGCATTTCTCCTGGGCCGCCAACTATCGCAGTTACTTCGGCGTACGACATGCCGTCTTTTATCTGGTCGAATTCAGCCTTTGTCATGGTTGGTTTGTTGACATTCGACGAGGATGAGGTAGAAGGTGAATCGCTTAGCGCACCTATTCCAACTCCGATCATAACTAAGACAACGGCCCCTATTAACATCTTTTTGATAAATCCGCCACCCTTAAGTTTTTGTCCGCAACTAGGGCAAACCTTTGCCGATGGCGCTACCTCTTTGCCGCACGCTTTACAGTTTTTCATTTTGATGCCCATAATATAATAGCCCTCTTTCCTTCACTTTCTATGTTAACACATAAATTCTACCATTAATTCCTTATTCCTGCTTTACGACAGGAATAATATTTGCGACAAATTAATAAGACCCCAGCAGTAATGCCGGAGTCTTATTAATAATCGGGCCAAATGTAATCCACCTTACTCCCCACGGCACGCGCGATCCGTTGAGCCGTAGTCAAGTAAATGTTTTTGCGATCGTTTATAATCTTACTAATATCATTCTGAGAGATACCTGTTATCTTAGACAAGATTAATGGTTACGCGACTATTTCTGGTACTGGAATGTTAGGTGCTTCAGGAGTGTCAGTTCGCCTCCGCCATT
>DASRMG010000290.1:0-4207 GCA_035648035.1 Desulfosporosinus sp.
TCATAGTCCTGCCTCCTCGTCTTTGACAGTATTCTGAACTCTATAATATATGTCTTTTGTTAGGTTGTCCAGCAACTAGATGGAAACTATGTAAATGTATTACAATTTGCTGGTTTTTATTTGCGAAATGCAGGATTTTTACATCTGATTTACTTCCTTTTACTTTAAGATCTTTGATTACCGTTACAGTATCACCATCGTTTAAGACATTTCCGTTTACATCTTTAACAATCTTGTTATCTTCATTGCTTTCGGTGTTTGATTCTAAAGTCCACTCATGACCACATTCTGGGCAAACGAAACCACTTCCATCTTCGTAAGTGTATCCTGAATTACATTTTGGGCAATTTGGAAAATCAGCCATTAATTCATTCCCTCCATTCATTTTTATTGTAAATTTCCCTCTGTAGTTTCTTCCTTCGAGGTTTACTTTAATGTGATCACCAATGCAGAACATATTTGGAAATAGGAAGGCCATCATGTTATAAGGCTGATATCCCTTCTACTCGTATGTCCCTTAATTTAAATTTCGCCAATCGTGACTCCTAAAGGCAAGAATTCAGCTCAGGTTAGCTCGATAATCTTAACTAACTACTCCGAGCATTGCTGTTAGAGCAACCTACTTAATTGACACTCTGCCCTTCACCGTGGGTACATAAGGCAGGATGCTAACGGCACTTAAGCAGCTACAGCGTATTCGTTGTTAGCAATTATAAAGGTCCACCGTTTAACGAGACCAGTGGAATCTCGACGCGCAACTCTTGTCACTACTTCCTATTTATTCATTTCAAAGTAAACATAAAATGTAGAACCTTTAGGACTAGCGTCAACACTTACCCTTCCGTTATGCCGTGAAACTATACCGTAACACACGGCTAATCCTAAACCCGTTCCTTGTTCTTTCGTCGTAAAGAATGGTGTGCCTAACTTCTCAAGCACACACTGTTCAATTCCCTTACCTTCATCCGTTACGGCTAATGCTACTTCATCATTATTAGTGAAAGTTCTTATTCTCAACTGTCCTCCACTAGACATTGCTTCAAATCCATTACGGACGAGATTTAATAACAATTGGCGTATCTCTCGAATGTCGAGTTGCAAATCAGGTACATTATTAAGCTCTACAGTCAATACTGTATTATTGTTTTGTGCGTCAGCTTGGATGAGTGGCAAGGTGGATGTCACAATATCATTAATATTGTGTAATTCAAACATCGTGGATTTGGTACTGCTAATGGCAAGAAACTCCGAAAGAATAGAATTTGCACGATCTAGTTCTTCTATCATGAGGTCAAAGTATTCTATATCTTGCGGCTCTTGTTTGTTCCTAAGCAATTGCAAGAAGCCCTTTACAGTTGTCATTGGGTTTCGGACTTCATGACTAATACTTGCCGCCATCTCACCAATTAACTTTAGCCTATCAAGTTTAGCCATCTCATCATAAGCTGTTTTCAATTCCTTCGTTCGCTCTGTGACTAAATCCTCTAGATAATACGTATGGAGCAAATCCTGTTGCTTAAGTTTATAAAGTAAAATGGATAAAAAATATAATATTAAAACTATTGCAGATGCGTTTATATAGTTCCCCTGGCGTATATTCGGATCCTTTTGAGTAATAGTTAGGCAAATCATAAACACAGCCCATGATGATCCATACAAGAGTGCTGTAACCCTAAGATTATAATTACACGCTACAACTATTGTAATGCATCCTATAAGGTAAACTGTAATTTGCCCATGGATCTTTTGATCGAGCCAACCAGATATTACAGCTGTAAGGCTTAATACAAAACAGGAAAAAAGCATTACATATAATTTGTGAGATAAAGTTATCTCATTTGAAGAGTGGGCAATAATTCTGTAGGAAACCAAAATAGACAGAAGTGACACCGAACCGAAAATGATATGTGAATAAAATAGATATAAATAACCATCATTAATAACCCAGAGACCCTTGGTTCTGTTAATAGAATCAATAAAAAGTAAGATTAAGCTAACCGAAAATAATATAATAGACAATTTTCTGGTTCGATTAAAATTATTGTAAGTTATGATTCCCTCAATGGCATTTTCTTGGCACTCGATTATATGTTGCAATTTAAATAATCCCATGCAATAAATCTCCTACTCATAATCTCTTTTCCTAATTCAACGCAAACTACGATCTCCCTTCTTTAAAACCATAAATGTTACACAACTACATTCTGTCAATGGCATCGTATTGCTTGAGCTTGGTCAAAGTAAATGAAATCGAAAAGCAAATAACCAACATTGTCAAAGCCATAGAAAATGGATTTTTCCAGGAATCAGTCAAGGCTCGAATAACCGATCTAGAGGAAAACATTCGTTAGAAATATAACAGTAGCTAAGTATTAGGAACACGGCGGTTGAGATAAGCTGTTGGAATGTAGATGATTGTTCCACGTAGAAACCACGTAACTGATATTGGTGAAGATCTTAAAGTAAATTTCTTTCTAGCATGCAAAAAGCCTTGAGATCGTACAACCTAATGTACCTCAAGGCTTTTGTTATGTATCTCCGCTTAATCTCGAGGGTTTAGATGGCGGAGGCGAACCGTACCGTTTCAAATGTACAAAATTATTAACAAAGTATAGACGCAACTCAGATAAAAGCAGAACTAATACTGTTGAAACAGAATAATGAGATCTACTCATTACGAGTGAGCTGACGCATATATTATGGTTCATCGCCTGGACCCATAAGCCCTTATGCTGAACGGCTTACAGAGTTGTCGGCTTAACTGACTATCATCTAAAATCATTGCCGCAGTAGTACGGTAGTAGTGGAAATGAGCTCTTAGAAATAAATCCATTAAAGGAATTTCGGTTATCCTCATGCAAACTGATTTATTGTACGGACATACCCCTTTTGTTAGCCGACTTAAATGATTGCTGGCATTTTGAGAATAATGGAGGCACTCCCATTTTTTCAAACTCTAAATTAGCGCACTTCAGGAATGCTTTTAACACACCTTAACCTTTTTTATCATGGCTAAAGTGTTAGGAAACCTCACGGTATGCTAAAATACGGCTTGTTGCCACTAAACGGTCTTCGACAAAGGCTCAAATCTAGGGTTTAATTGTAGTTAACAAAGTTACTTGTGTCCGATGAATGAATCTCGTTGAAAAGGTGGAACGTTGACCAGAATAAGGCAAGAATACACTTCCCTCTTACTTACTGCAATTCGCTATAACTGGCGCCAGGCAAAATCAACGTCAACTAACCTTTTTTCTTGGATGAACTCCATGAGTAACTTTGCTGTTTCTCTGGTAATTTCCAGACAACCGCTAAAGTGTTTCTGTGAGTCAAAAGCATGAAGATTCAACGTCCGGCAATTGATTCCCCCAAATTGATCATTGAAACGGTCGTGGAATTCGTGAGCTAGATTATAAATCGGTTCTCTATCTTGAGAGGAATAGGTCCGACCCTCAAAAAGTCCTATTACCATGACTGAGCCCGATAATGCTCCACACATACTACCGGCATGTCCTAACCCTCCCCCGAACCCAGAAGCCATTTTTAAGCTTTCCGGGTTTAAAGGGTTGTTTAGCATTTCGTTGAAAGTATGTAGGATTGCCTCAGCACAATTGAAACCCCCTTTGAATTTATTGCCTGCTTCCGAACGAGCTTGTAAAGCATTGTCGCTCATTTGTATCCCTCCCTCTCAAATTTCGTCCTTTGCAGTTATTCCACGTCATTAAGACCTACTATTCAGAAAGTCTACTGATATACCTATTGGGCTTACCAAGATGGCTGAAACTACGTCTGATATCTCGTACCCACAGATGGTTAACTTCGACAATGGAGATTATACGAGGATGCCATGAACATGGCCCAGTCAGTACTGGTTCAATTTTCACAATAAGCAAGCTCTATCGTCGTATTGGGGAGATTGTATTACATCCTCTTCTGATAAGGTGCGCGTTCAGATTGGCGTTAAAGCACTTAACGCAGATGCGTACCCGCATTATAGAACCGGCAAAGGAGCGAAGATTTTCAAGTTCGTCAGCGATCAGTTTTCGATCTTCTTAATAGTAAAGTCATAAACTCCAACTCTAGGGATGATGCCGTGCACGTTATAGTCGGACTCTTGCACCATAAAACTGATTCACCGATTGAAGAACATTATGAAGAGTTTGTATCAAACCCATCGAGAATACCAAACTAGCAATGCATCATAATGGGA
>DASRMG010000291.1:0-3082 GCA_035648035.1 Desulfosporosinus sp.
GCCTAGAGATACTGCGCATTATAAGCAGTGAATTTGAACAAAGAAATGTAATCTTAAAAAATAAATGAGGAGGATTAGTCATGAGTAAAAAGGTATTAATTGTAGGCGGTGTAGCAGGTGGAGCTTCAGCAGCAGCAAGACTTAGAAGACTCGATGAAAGTGCTGAGATAATAATGTTTGAAAGGGATGAGTACATCTCCTTCGCAAATTGTGGTTTGCCTTATTACAATGGAGAAATGATTAAGGAAAGGGAAAAACTATTAGTACAAACACCCGAAAGCATGAAGAGTAGATTTAATATAGATGTAAGAATTAATAGTGAAGTTATTGGTATCGATACTTTTAAAAAGGTAGCAACAGTACGAAGTAAAGTTAAGGGTATTTATGAAGAATCTTATGATTATATTGTTTTATCCCCGGGAGCAAGAGCCATTAAACCAACTATTCAAGGTATAAACAGCACGAGGATATTTACTTTAAGAAATATACCGGATACTGATCAGATTAAAGCCTATGTGGACAAAAAAGGAATTAATAGTGCTGTAGTAATTGGTGGTGGCTTTGTTGGAGTAGAAATGGCTGAGAATTTAAAGGATAGAGGCCTTGAAGTTACTCTAGTAGAAGCAGCACCTCATTTAATGGCCCCCTTTGATACCGATATGGTATTATCGGTTGAAAAAGAAATCTCTGACAATGGCGTTGGAGTAATTTTGAATGATGGCGTGAAAGCGTTTAAGGATCTGGATAATAATGTTGAAATAACTTTAAATAGTGGCACAAAAATAAATGCAGATCTCGTAATATTAGCCATAGGGGTCGTTCCAGATACTGAATTTTTAAAAGATAGCGGAATATTACTTGGAGCCAAAGGTCATATTTTAGTCAATGAAAAAATGGAAACAAATGCTACCAATGTCTTTGCAGTAGGAGATGCGATTGAAGTTGTTGATTTTGTAAACAAGCAAAATTCTGCAGTCCCCTTAGCTGGACCTGCCAATAAACAAGGTAGAATTGCGGCGGATAATATAGCAGGCTTAAATAAGTCTTATAAGGGGACTCAGGGGACTTCAATTATTAAAGTTTTTGGATTAACAGCAGCAAGTACTGGTAATAATGAAAGAACTTTAAATAGATTGAATATACCCCATAAAGTTATTACTATTCATCCAGCTTCGCATGCATCTTATTACCCCGGATCTTTTGCAATGACCTTAAAGCTTATTTTTAATGAGGATGGTAAAATATTAGGGGCTCAAGGCGTAGGCTATGCTGGTGTGGACAAGAGAATTGACGTGATAGCGACGGTCATTAGACTAGGTGGAACAGTCACAGATTTAACTGAGTTGGAGCTTTGCTACGCTCCGCCTTTTTCCTCAGCTAAGGATCCGGTCAATATGGCAGGTTACGTTGCGGAAAATGTTTTAGCTGGAAGAGTGGATGTTATTACAGCAGAGGAACTTTTGGCTTATGATAAAGGAAACAAGTTATTATTAGATGTGCGTACTGAAGATGAATTCAACAATGGGCATCTTGAGGGAGCCGTGAATATACCCGTAGACAGCCTAAGAGATAGAGTAGGAGAGCTTGATAAGAGTAAAGAAATCCTTGAATATTGCCAAATCGGGCTAAGAGGATATGTGGCTTCTAGAATTTTAACTCAAAAAGGTTTCAAGGTTAAAAATATAGATGGAGGATATAAATGTGCTTCAATGTTAAACTTTAAGCCAAATAGAGTTGATAATTCGGATAACACAAAAAGGCAGATAATCGATCCTGATACTCAAGTGGTTAAGGGCGAAGTTGGAAAAGGCGTTAACGATTATGATAAAAGCCTTGATGCTTGTGGATTATGTTGTCCAGGGCCACTGATTCAAGTTAAAGCGTCAATAGATCAACTAAATGAGGGTCAAATTCTTAAAGTTGCTGCTTCTGATCCCGGGTTTTATGAAGATATTAAGGCATGGTGTTCTAAAACAAATAATGAGCTAGTTGATATAACAAGGAATAAAGGGATGATACAGGCCCTTATTAAAAAAGGTAACAAATTCAAAGTACTAAATAAATCATTTCAATCAGATCTAACGGTGAATGATAAAAAAACAATGGTAGTATTTAGTGGAGATCTAGATAAAGCCCTTGCTTCCTTTATAATTGCTAATGGTGCAGTAGCCATGGGTAAAAAGGTTACGATGTTCTTTACCTTTTGGGGTCTTAATATTTTAAGAAAACCGGAGAAAATACCCGTTAAAAAGGACTTAATAGGTTCAGTGCTTGGCTTCATAATGCCAAGGGGAAGTAAGAAACTTAAGCTTTCTACAATGAACATGATGGGCATGGGAGGAGAAATGATAAGAAGGGTTATGAAAAATAAAAATATTAGCTCATTAGAGGATTTGATTAAATTAGCAATGGATAGTGGTGTGGAAGTAGTTGCATGTTCAATGACCATGGATCTTATGGGTTTAAAGCAGGAAGAACTTATTGGTGGTATTAAAATTGGTGGAGTTGGCTATTATTTAGGTGAAGCCGAAGAATCAAATGTAAATTTGTTTATTTAGGCCAGCGCCTTCGGTGGCTATGACCGTCAAGAAAGAAAAATATTACCAGCTGTACTTGTGGAAAAGATACGATGGTTCCTTTCTAACTGTCTGGTGAAAAACCAGTTTATTGCCGCGAATGCTATGTACCCCCAACACGTAACAACTGGTAAATGGTTCAATGGGAAAACTTCCTAGGCTTTACGGCCTAGGAAGTTTTTTTGTTGTCGATATACTAGGAGTGGTAAACAATTTCATGGTCAAAGCTGCCAATGTGGTAAACTCTTTCACGATCACTACTGGTAAAGAGATGCCCTCCACTAACACGAAGACCCCCCTACGTTAGGATAGTTGTCGTAGAGACTAACGTAATGTATCCTTGAAAAGGAACATAGGAGGGAAAAATATATGAGGTATCCTAAAGAGTTGAAAAGTACAATCATTGCAAAGATGTTACCGCCAAACAACCAGTCTCTCAGTTCGATTCAGCAGGAGACGGGAGTCCCTGAAGGGACTTTGAAGTTATGGCGGAAGGAAATACGAGG
>DASRMG010000292.1:0-2435 GCA_035648035.1 Desulfosporosinus sp.
TCTTAGCAAAAATTGAGGATGCTTTTGCGAGCAAACCTGTTATCTTTGCACCACCTCTCACTAATTAAATCGTGTTCCTTTCAGGGGTACTCTGTACCCCTGTTTGTGTTGCTCAAATATAGCGGTGCTGAGTAGTTACAATTCTCAACTCTATAACGCAATATTTCTACGGAGGTCCATCCGGAAATATGACATGTCGCAACTCCCCGCCGACACAATTGAAAAGTTACAAGAATACGCAAGCGCCGCCAAGCCGCTTGACGAAAGTATTCGTTATGAATTTGACTACCTTGGTTCCGCTGATGTAAAGAATCTCCTTCCTATCAAAGCACCACACTACATTTGCCTTTATTCTGAGAAAAAGGGGAACTATTTGATGAATGCGGGATTTTTGCTCCAGCAGGTTGACTTGTATCTATCTGATAACAATCTCGCTAGTTGCTGGCTGGGGATGGCAAAGCCTGCAAAAGGCGTACCCACGCTGCTGAACGGATTGGAGTTTGTGATCATGCTTGCATTCGGGAATACCGCGGAACCGATTCACAGAGTTAATACATCGGAATTCAAGCGTAAAAATTTGCATGAAATTTCTAGTGTAGCTGGTGCGGATAAATTGCTTGAGCCTGTTCGACTTGCTCCATCAGCCTCTAATACACAGACGTGGTTTTTTAGTGGAGATTTAGACGTTATTACCGTGAGCCGGAAGACGTTGAATATTATCAAAGCTCAGGTATATGGGAAGATGAATCAGATTGATATTGGTATTGCACTTTTTCATTTGTGGCTCTCCCTCGATCATCAAGGCAAAGTGGCAAGTTATTCTTTTGAAAAAGATGCCGTGCCAAGAGGGTATGAATTCATGACGAAAGTCAAAATTATTAGTAATTAGAAATCAAATCAGAGCATAACGTTTAACTGATTTCCTAAACAATAATTCCGAAGATTAGACAGAATGGAAATGGGATGCTAAACTTTGTCGGCTTGTTCGTAGTAATGACGCTGAATACGCTTAAGAAGAAAGGTAACTCATTTTGGTTATTATAATCATCCCTCGTGCAAAATTGCAATTAGGAAGTGTTGGATATATGAGTAAAAAATATTCAGGTTGGAAAAGGCGGAATAAATGATAAAGTAAGCGGGTTCAGGAAGCTATTTTACCGTCAATCGACGGTTTTTTTATGCCCTCAAACCATTTAATATAAGTCGGGGATAGTCTTTTAAAACAGAAATTTATAAAATTCCCTTTTATAGCTACAAATCGGTTGAAGGCCCCCTGAAAAAATTGGTGGGTTTCGTAAAAGATTATGTAAGGGTTAAAATTATTTTTTGTAAGAAGAATATTGGTCGTTCATATATACTAACGACTGACACAAAGGAAAGAGGTTAAATAATCGGATATTATCCTCAGGTTGCTCTCAATGCATGCTGTTAACGGTTTGTAGTCAACTTTGATTAAGAGCACAGTTGTATGCTACTTGAAACTTAAACAAATATAATTAGGAGGAAAATAATTATGAACAAATCATTCAAAAGGCTATTGACATTTTCTTCAGTTATAACCATGTCTGCATTACTTACATGTAGTACAGTATTTGCTGCTACGCCTTTAGTGACAGCTCCGGTGAACCTCGGTACGGCTGGTAATTATACCATCTTAGCAGCATCAGGAATCTCTAGCGTACCAAAAACTTCTATTACTGGAGATATAGGAGTTAGTCCAATTTCTTCTACGGCTATTACCGGATTTTCTTTGGTAATGGATGCCACGAATGTATTTTCAACTTCCACTGAAGTTACTGGACAGATATACGCCGCTGACTATGCGGGCCCAACTGCAAGTAATCTTACGACAGCAATAAGCGATATGAGAACAGCCTACACTGATGCTGCTGGAAGAGCTGCCAATTATACCGAACTATATACCGGAGACATAAGTGGACAAACGCTAACACCTGGCGTTTACAAATGGGGCACTGGTGTTTTAATAAATTCTGATGTCACTCTAAGTGGTGGCCCAGACGATGTTTTCATTTTCCAAATAGCTAAAGGAATTACCCAAGCTCCCAACACCAATCTTACCCTAACGGGCGGAGTGCAAGCTAAGAACATATTCTGGCAGTCAGCCCAAACCGTTGCGATTAATACACAAGCACATTTTGAGGGAATCATACTGGGTGCAACGAATATCACCATCGGTAATAAAGCATCGATCAATGGGCGACTGTTGGCACAGACTGCAGTTACTTTAATTAAGAACACAGTTGTTGCTCCTTAAGAGCTTAAAATGTCACAGTTGCGATTGTCAAGAAAAAAGTGAGCCAGTCGCCAGAAAAAAAGTGAGCCACTACCGCCAGAAGAAATGTGAGCCATTTATGCAGAAACGCTGGGAAAAGATGAGCCAATACAAGCTGTGTTTGAATAAAAGTAATTCTCAC
>DASRMG010000293.1:0-4700 GCA_035648035.1 Desulfosporosinus sp.
CCGGGCGATGAGTGTGCACCCACCTGTAACGCATTCCCGAGCGGTCCATGACCCATGACGACGCGCTTCACTCCCAATTGCAGCATAACCGAGCGCTGAGCTCAGTTAGCTTCCCGAGGTGACCGAGGGGAGATCCACTGAACGGCAACCGGCTAGGACCAACAACGCATACGCGAGAGGACTGTGCTGCCGGCTCATTATTCAAGCAAGATGACTAGGCAGCTCTGTCCTTTTTAATCGCTGCTTTGTTTGCTGCAGTATTAGACAACCCGCAATCGAGCAAATAAAACAGCGCACCTTAGCCGCTTACATCCCATACCCTAGCGGCCAGGACCCTAAACGCATACCCAAAAGGACTGTGCAACCGCTCATAATTCAAGCACGATGACTAGTAGCTCTGACCCTTTTAATCGCTGTTTTTTTGCTGCATTATTATGCGACCAAGGATTGAGCAGAAAACAAACAAAATACCAAAAAACGAGCGTGGTAACTGTGTTACCCTACTCGTCCAATAGACTCACAACAATTCTATTCAAATTAAGCTAATGGTAAGACTATGCAAGCATACCCCATAGTCTGTATCTGCCTGACTAATCCTTCCGACTTTGACAGTAAAACTCGAACACTCAGGTATATATCGTGATCATCTATCGGGACAACTGGAGGTGCAGCAGTAGGTATCACGCCGGCCAAAGCACGGTAATCATACCCGTAATAATCACAAATTCCACGATAAAGTGCCTTGGCTATAGCCGCTGTGCTCTGCATGATCCACTCTGCATCCAAAGCATTGTCATGGAAGCCTAGCTCGATTAGTGCCGACGTGGCAGAGACACTGTCGCCTACTTCAACCAGCGAGCGATTATACTTGACGCCTCGGTCTGCACCCGAAGAAAGTGGCGACACCTGCTTATAGAGCGCCTGCGCCAAACGTTCGCTGTTAGTCTTAGGGCCATAGGCGTAGACTTCTGTTCCCACTCCGCCGCCTGCGTTACTGTGAATAGGAATATGAATATCCGCTTGAAAGTTATTAGAATCCTTCGCCATTTGATCAACGTCCATATCAGGCGTATTTCTCTTTGCTTCAAAGCGGCCATCTGTCGCCAGCAAGGGCATAAGAGCATCGGCAACCTTGTTCATTTCCCCTTCTTCTGTCCCGTAGTTCCCTATGCCTTTGTTATTCTCCTGACTACTTGGGCTAATGTAAATTCTCTTCAAATAGCTCCCCCCCTGTTCTGTGGATTTTCGTATTAAACAAAAGAGCCCTTCATCCGGTAGAAAACCGGCAGGGCTCGCTGTGGAAATAGTTTATCGGCCACCACGTCATTAGGCCTTAATGACTGCAACGGCCTTGGCAAGTTCCGTGATACTGATCGTAAGTTCTGCGAGCTTCCCTTCAATGCGCACCAACAAATAGGCACTTACGACGATCGGGAAACCAAAGTTAGCAACAAGTTTTAACATCTCATCCATCTTTCAATCTCTCCTTCCATGACCTCTTTATTTGTGAGTATGGCGCTGAGTTCCGACAAGTGATTATAACGAGAAGTGGAGAGGCGATTTTTCGCCTCTCCACTTCTCGTTAACTCTTCTCGATAGAAGAATTCAAGCGAACGGTACCCCTGCCCAGGTTATCGAACACGCTTCTATGCTATCGCAACATCAAATAAATCCTGAGTAGTCGTATCGACGATGGCTATATCCTTAATAGCCACTAAATCACCACCGGTGGAATTGAAAAGATTCTTTGCAATCACTAGATCCATAAAGGTTTGGACCGCCGCCGCAGTCAAATCTTCCAAAGGATTGCTTACTGAGTAACTTACTCCAGCCCCTAAGGCATTTGTAAACGTCATACGTAGAACTTTCTTAGATACAATACCAACTGCCATGGTTATTTTCTCCTTTCATTCGGCTTAAAAGCCTTAATTTTAGGCCAATTACTCGGCCAGGTCAAAATGATCTTCTCGCACTACAGAAACTAAAGGGTAATCAGAAAGTGCTTGCATTGCAGTTCCCACATCAAAAATATCTTGATCGGTAGCTGTAGCTTTAACATTAATACTGCGGCTCGATAATATGGGACCGCCCGCTGGGGTCAAGCCAGTTTGAACTTCTAGTACCATAACGGATTCTGTCTGTGAACTAATAACAGCCATTTATGTCACCTCCCCCGGTCTTAGTCTCATTTAGGAAAGACAGCTATGAAACAAATACTCCGACCAAGAACACGTGTTCCAACTTTGTTCTAATTATATATGACTAATTGCTTAATTACAATACATAATATTACAATATTGTATCTTATTCGACAAATATTTCGAACAAACGTACGTTGTAGCACACAATATAAACAATCTAACTATGCAACCACAACCACCCAAACACTTAATCAAGCAACGCATGCCCGAGTGGACTGTGGTACAGCCCACAAATCAGCCAGGAAAACAGTAGCTCTGTCCTTTTCAATCCCTGTTTTGGTGCTACTCCCACCGCTCACGGGAATCTTTGGTCGCGAACATCAAGCCGAGCTTTCTTATCCTGCTTAGGCGGGACCGCGTTCGGGGTTAAAGATACTACCACCCATGAAGTATCATCTCCCACACCTCGGTCTGCTACCTGCGCTATAATTCGCGCGGTTACACAGTAGCCGGCATGCTGCTGTACTATTTCAATCCGGTGGTAAACACATATGGCAAGTGGAGCGATTCTTGCGACATGCTTGATTTACGGAGAATTCATTTGGGAGGATGAGATAGTGAGTCTTTTGAATACTCCGGGTTAAAATAAGCCATCACTCCAGATTGTAAGAGCCATGGCTTGAATTTTAGTTTAATTCTGGTTAATGAGCCGCTTAATATTATTCCCCGAAGTAGGATAACTGGAATTGAATCAATGTTTGTAATCGGACACTATAAATATATATATGAGTAAAATAAAGGTAGAAATTCCATTAGTGACGAATGATTTTAGTATTCCTGTAACATGGTGTGACTAGAGGATAAATCTCCGAAATTACTTTCGGTCATCCATAGGATTTAGGAGATTAAACAAAGGTAATCTCGGTAATCCCGAAGTTCTTCGGAAGTAGCATATAGGCTGTCTAATACAATATAATATTTTTGAAAGGGTGATATTTATGTATTCATTATCTATTACTGTTGGTTGTCTTTTTGTATTTATTGGGCTATTCATGAAAATGACCAAAAAAATCGAATTAATAAATCGCTTGGATGAGAGAAAAAAATACAATAGGGATAAATTATCTGCGTTTGCAGGAAATAATCTAGTATACATGGGTCTATTAGAAATTATATTAGGTATTATTACTTTATTTTATTTTTCACAAACGAACAATACTGCAATCAAAATTGGAATTTTTATCACCTCTGCGGTAATATTAGTTTTTTTCTCAGTTAAAGTTACATTTAGTTTAAGAAAGTATGAAATATCTAAATAAGATGAAAGTAATTAAATATACGCTATTTCTTATATAGTCTAACTTCGAATTGATCTATTTTTGCGATCCTGGTACTTGGTGGCTTTAGTTCACATTATTCTTAAACACAGTAGCTGAAATGCCGTCCAACCTGTATTTAGGTGGACGGCATTCGTAGGATAACTGGAGGTTCACTTGAACGTCTGTTGTTACGAGTATATGGATTTTGTGAAGTTCAACCTGGCACAATTCTACCTGCAAAAACTAGAGTAACCTGTCTAGTTCCTCTGGTTTCTTATTACAAATTTTAATAATATTGTAAGCCATATCTTTGAATTTTTATGTTTTATAAATGGCTATGTCACAATAGATTGTTGAAATCTATATTTTTTAGCAGAATATCTAAAATACCCTGCTTATTTGATTTTTCTTTCTGATTCGCAATATAAGAAGAATGCGTGGTAACGTTTCACACTCAAGACGTTCCTGACCCTTAGCCAGAACTATTTAGGTGAAGAAATTTACTTTAGCTGTCTTTTCAACAAAAGTACATTTGAGTGCGATTTATCTGATGTATGAGTCCTTCTTGTTGAGAGTGTGTCACCCGTGACACACTCTCAACACAACCAATCTTACTCTTTACCTACTCAATTATTATAAAACATGGAAAACAACTATTTTTTCTTTAGGTAGCCATCCCTCTTCTGACCCATTTAATTTACTGCACCAGACCCAACCATTTAATTCTATATTTCCTTCGACTATCTCGCCTTTTTTCATACCTAATTCTTTTGCTGAATAATCTTCTAATACAATTCCATATTCACTTTCAATTTGAATAATCTGTTCAGGAGTCCATCCTTCACTATTTCCATCTAAACTGTAACAATAAATCCAATTAGGCCAACTATTAGCACCATCAGACCTTTTACCTACATTTACTCTTGTTCCTTTTCGTATTATAAGCGGTGTTGGGTTATTGCTTTTGTGTTCTTCAATAAGTTCAAATTTCATTTTAATTCCCTCATTCTTTTCTCTATTCTGGGTTATCATTTTGTACCAAATAAACTAGAAGACTGCAAATTTCAACCAATAGTTGTGACATAGCCTAATAAAATATTAAAAATCCTTACTTGCACAGTGGTGTTAACAGCTTTTATTTTACGCCATAAAACTCTCGATAACGTAGCGTTTTGGGATTTTGAAAAGCCAAATCCAACAGCATCTCCACTTTTTCAAGGTGATTTTCTGGTGGGTTCAT
>DASRMG010000294.1:0-39522 GCA_035648035.1 Desulfosporosinus sp.
GATATCATTCATGACAAAGTCTCAAAGTATATAAATCACATTAAAAGAAGACGGTTCAGGATTAAAAACAAATCCCGAACCGTCTTCTTTTAATGTACAATTGAATTCTCAAACGAAAAAATGCAGTTTTTCAGTGGCCTCGATATAACTTGCCCCTTTATTCTGTTTTTGGAGATGAAGAAATGTTTGATAAGCGATTAGCTCATGAGGCAAAACCTGTCTGGGGTTATCTGATCCTCACGATTGGATTGGGCCTTGGGATCGCTTTGCTGGCAGTTGCCCAAGCTTGGTTTTTCTCCCGGGTGGTTGCTGAGGTCTTCTTAGAGGGGGCTACCCTAAGCTCAGTCTGGAATTTCTTGATGATCATTCTTGGAATCATGGTGCTTCGGGGAGGCGTTCAATGGGTTAGTGAAACAAGCGCTCATGAAGCAGCTTTCCGTATTAAGATAAATCTACGAACAAGGTTAATGAGTCACCTTGTCTCCTTAGGCCCTGTGAGTGCCAGGGGGGAAAGAGCCGGAGAGTTAATTACAACGGTCGTTGACGGGATCGAATCGCTCGAGGATTACTTCTCCAAATATCTTCCTCAACTTCTTCTGTCCGCGGCAATACCCCTGCTTATTGTAGCATTTGTGTTTCCGCAAGATTGGAAGTCCGGGTTAATTCTGCTCCTGACGGGACCACTGATTCCTCTTTTTATGATATTAATAGGAAAGCTGGCTGAGAAAAAGTCGCTTGAGCAGTTTCAAAGTTTAAGCTGGATGAGCGCTCATTTCTTAGATATTTTGAGGGGGCTTACCACGCTTAAAGTGTTTGGGCGGGCTAAAGATCAGACACGCGTCATTGGGAGAGTGAGTGATTCATTTCGCAAAACCACCCTGAGTGTGCTGAGAATCGCTTTTTTATCGGCACTTGTGTTAGAGTTCTTAGCAACCATGAGTACAGCCTTAGTTGCAGTGACCATAGGGTTAAGGCTCGTCTATGGAACACTCTCCTTTTCTACGGGTTTGTTTCTCTTACTGCTTGCACCCGAATTTTACACTCCCTTAAGAACTCTCGGTTTAAACTTCCACGCTGGGTTGTCTGGAATGAATGCTGCAACGCGGATCTTTGAGATCCTTGATACTCCTTTGAGCAGTGGGGAGGAGACCCTGAAAGGAAACAGAAATTGGAGGACACCCGATTTATCGTCTGATTTTAGAATCTCCTTCCAACATGTTGGTTTAACGTACCAGGCAGGAGAAATACCAGCGCTGAAGGATATTAACCTCTCGTTATCTTTTGGTGAGAGAGTCGCGCTCGTCGGCCCAAGTGGTGCAGGGAAAACATCGCTTGCTGAAATTCTGCTTCGTTTTGTAGAGCCTTCGAACGGTGATGTGTTTGTCAACGGAGAGCCACTCAAGACTATTCTGCCGGAATATTGGCGTGATCTGATTGCTTACGTTCCTCAGAAACCTTATCTGTTCGCAGGCAGCATTGCGGATAATATTCACTTTGGTAGGCCTTCTGCAACCCTTGAAGACGTTGAAAATGCGGCTCGAGAGGGGTTAGCTCATGAGTTTATTTCCGCTCTGCCAGAGGGCTATAATACACTTCTTGGAGAAGAGGGTACTCGCTTAAGCGGTGGTCAGGCACAAAGGGTCGCCATCGCTCGAACTATATTGAAAGATGCGCCCTTACTTATTTTAGATGAAGTCACTTCCTCTTTAGACCCAGCCAGTGAGTACGCCGTACAGGAAGCATTGAGGCGACTGATGCAGGGAAAGACCGTTTTGATTATCGCTCATCGGCTGAGTACTGTTCGGCAAATGGATCGAATTGTAGTATTGGACAAAGGACAGATTGTGGAACAGGGTAACCACGAGTCCTTGATGAGTGCGCAAGGCCTCTATTGTCGTATGGTCTCAGAATATCGAGGTGATCATTTATGAAGAGCATAATGTGGTTCATCCGCTTGATGTTGCCCAGCTGGCCAAGAATTCTACTGGCTTTGATTTTAAGTACCCTGACTATCACAAGTCATATTGGACTCATGGCAACGGCTGCCTATCTACTAGCACGAGCGGCTCTTCATCCCCCCATCCTAGATTTAATGGTAACCATCGTAGGAGTTCGCTTTTTTGGACTCTCCCGAGCGGTCTTTCGGTATGTAGAACGTTATGTGTCGCATGACGTCACGTTTCGGGTCTTAAACCAGATTCGGGTAAAATTTTACCAAGGGTTAGAACCGCTTGCCCCAGCTCGACTGCTAAATTTCCGAAGCGGGGATTTGCTGAGTCGGATTGTAGCCGATGTTGAGCTACAACAAAATTTTTATTTAAGAGTTTTTGCACCACCATTGGTGGCGTTATTGGTTCTCACAGGGTATGGAATATTTTTAGCTCGTTTTGATGTGAGGTTTACCTGCATTCTTGCCGCCTGTTTTCTGTTAGCAGGACTGGGGATACCGTGGGGAATAAAAGTGCTGAGCCATGGGGTTGGGCGACAGCTTGTGGGTCTAAAAGCCCAGCTGAACACACAAGTTGCTGATTGCCTTATGGGCATGACGGAACTAGTCGCTTTCGGTCGAGCTGATGCACACTTGGCTAAGATTCACCAAACAAATAAGAAATTGGTGAAGGAGCAGCGGCGGATCACGAGGCTTGCAGCACTCTCTACTGCCTTGACAGGCATGGTGGCCAATGTGGGAATGTGGCTTGTGCTCGTACTCGGGATATTACTAGTGCAAAGAGGTCAATTGAGTGGAGTGAACTTAGGGATGATCGCTCTTGGGACCTTTAGCAGTTTTGAAGCGCTGTTTCCTTTAGCGCTTGTTCCTCATTACCTGGAACAAAGCCGTACCGCAGCTGACCGTTTACTGGAGTTAATAGAGACTAAACCTGCAGTAGAAGATGAACAGTCACATTCTCCTCAACCGAAGGATATGGGTGTTTGCTTCCAAGATGTAAGCTTTAGGTATGCCCGCTCTGAACCATGGGCTTTGAAGCATCTGACATTCCGCATCCCCCAACAGGGTAAGGTGGCGATTGTTGGACAGAGTGGAGCTGGCAAAACCAGTATCGTGAATCTTCTCCTTCGCTTTTGGGACTACGACGAGGGTCATATTAACTTGGGTGATCATTCGTTACGGGAATATCATCAGGAGGATGTTCGAAGGTTTATCGGAGTTGTGACGCAACGAACGCATCTATTCAATGCTACAATTCGAGAAAATCTTCTATTAGCGAAACCTGAGGCGACGGAAGATGAAGTGATGAGAGCTTCTAAGCAGGCTAAGCTCCATGAATTTATACTGTCTTTGCCCCAAGGGTATGATAGCTACGTTGGTGAAGGCGGATTTAGGCTTTCGGGGGGACAGCGACAGCGTTTGGCCATTGCCCGAGTCTTTTTAAAGAATGCCCCGATACTCATACTTGACGAAGCCATGGCTGGTCTTGATTCCCTGACCGAACGGGAAGTTATGAAGGAAGTTTATCAACTGATGGAAGGGCGTACTACGTTAGTCATTACGCATCGTCTTAGTGGCTTAGATACAATGGATGAGATTCTTGTACTTGACAAGGGCGAGATGATTGAACGAGGAAAGCACGAAGAATTGCTTCAGCAAAAGGGGCTCTATCATAAGCTTTGGGAGACTAACGGTTAGTCTTCGCTCTCATTTCCTGGTTCTAGGAGGGATTGAGCTTCATGGGCTGGGAGGGTTTGTACGTTCTTAAGCTTTCGTGAGATCGTGCGAGATTTTCTTGTCGCCGTATCGATGGTGTTACTCGCTTCTTGAAGTTTCTTCTGAGTTTTTTCTAGCATCTCCACAAACTTGCCAAATTCCGTCTTCACTGCACTAAGTAGGGTCCATACTTCGCTAGAACGCTTTTCTATAGCGAGAGTTCTGAACCCCATCTGTAGGCTGTTGATGAGGGCGGCCAACGTCGTTGGTCCAGTGATGACAACTTTGTACTGCCTTTGGAGGAATTCACAAAGTCCAGGCCGACGTAACACTTCAGCATATAATCCTTCGACGGGTAAGAACAGGACGCCAAAATCAGTGGTATTAGGAGGATCGATATATTTGGCATGAATCTTTTTCCCCTCTAGCTTAATGCGGTTTTCCAAGAATTTGCCGAGTTCTTCAATTCGTGGGAGGTTGGCTTGATCCTGTGCCTCAATCAAGCGTTCATAATCTTCCATGGGGAATTTAGCATCGATGGGTAGCCAAAGGATACTGTCATTTCCGTCCCGAGCAGGGAGCTTGATGGCAAATTCGACGCGTTCGGTGCTTCCAGCCTTGGTGACGACATTGGTGGCATATTGATCAGGTGTTAGGATCTGTTCCAATAAATTCCCTAGTTGAATTTCGCCCCAAATGCCTCGGGTTTTAACATTAGTGAGGACTTTCTTCAAGTCACCGACACCGGACGCTAAGGTTTGCATTTCCCCAAGCCCTTTGTGGACGGCCTCTAAGCGTTCACTCACTAACTTAAAGGATTCACCTAAGCGTTTCTCAAGAGTGGCGCTGAGTTTTTCGTCGACAGTTGCCCGCATTTGATCGAGTTTCTGACCATTATCCTGCTGAATCAGCAGCAGCCGTTCTTCGACTGTTTTGCGTAAGTGCTCTAATTTTTGATCATTTGTTTTAGTAAGAGACCCTAACTGCGTGGCAAAAATATCTAATTGGTTTCGTTGAAGATTGGCGATTTCTGCCATACGAGCAAGGATTGATTCGTTAAAGCAATGAACGGACTGGTTAAGTTCTTCACGAACTTGCCGGGCGTTCAAATTGGATTCTTCGCGGTTCTTGGAGATTTCACTGTTAACCAGGCGTTCGTTTCGTTCAAGGATTTTCTCTAGAGAAAGGAATTTACTGTCGAACTTTACCAAAGGGGTTGTGGTTGATCGGATCAACAGCATAATAAGTAAAATGATGACTATGCAACTGAGAATAATGAGACCGATTAGTAGCTGTTCTGTCATAAGAGATGCCTCCTGATATGTCGTTGTTCTCAAGGAATACTTTATCATACCGGTGAGACATTATGATGTAAAGGAATACTTTATGATCGCTAAACGCTAGTAGATGGAAAAATAGCATTGACTTAAACAATTTACCATGTTAAATTTAATAGCAATTACATAATGTTACGGGCAGGGGAGCTGGAAAGGCTGGCTGAGATTTAGACACTATAAGGTCTAAGACCCTATTAACCTGATCTGGATAATGCCAGCGTAGGTAAGCAATTTTACTCTTTTACGAAGTTTAAAGAGCACAAACCCTATTCTGGGGGTGTGCTCTTTTTTATATTTAGGAGGTCGCTATGAAAAATGTACTTACAATCGCTGGTTCAGACTGTAGTGGAGGAGCAGGCATACAAGCCGATATAAAAACGTTTGCGGCTCACGGAGTTTACGGAATGAGTGTGATTACAGCGGTCACCGCTCAAAATACTCAAGGAGTATTTGCCGTAGAGGATATATCGCGTGGCGTGATCGCTCAACAGATCCAAGCAATCTTTGACGATATTGAGGTTGACGGAGTAAAAATAGGAATGGTTTCCCAAGTTCAAACCATTGAAGTCATCGCCGAGCAGTTGAGACATTATGCACCGAAAATTATTGTCTTGGACCCAGTCATGGTATCGAAGAGCGGTTACCATTTATTAAACTCTGAAGCGGAAGCAACACTGATTAAGGAACTATTGCCCTTGGCGATGATTGTAACGCCTAATATTCCCGAGGCTGAGGTTATGACCAATAGGTCTATTCACACCCTCAAGCAAATGGAAGAGGCAGCGAAGGCTATTTATCAAATGGGCGCTAAGAATGTACTATTAAAGGGCGGTCACCTAGACAGTGATGCCACGGACATCCTCTATGATGGACGAGCGTTTAGTTATTATTCCTCACCGAGGATTGCTACCAAGAATACCCACGGCACTGGTTGTACTTTATCATCCGCCATTACCTCAAATCTGGCGCTTGGGTACACACTGAACGAGTCCGTCGTACGAGCTAAAGAATATATTACCATTGCGATTCAGCATTCTTTATCCATTGGCAAAGGCGTCGGGCCAACCCACCACTTTTATACTCTTTACAAGAAGGCGGGATTAAGCGAGTGAGTATTTCTTCAAAAAATAACTTGTCAATGTTCAACTTTACAACCCTTTGGTTTGGTGCTGCAATTTCTGTGGCTGAAATTTTAGCCGGCGGGCTGTTAGCTCCGTTAGGCTTTAAGATGGGGCTTTTGGCGATACTGCTAGGACACTTAGTAGGAACTACGCTACTTGTATTGGCAGGCATCATAGGGACAACAGAAAGGATACCGGCCCTAGTGTCCACTAGAATATCCTTCGGCACCTATGGTTCTTATTTGTTCTCAGTCTTAAACGTATTACAGTTGCTCGGTTGGACCGCAGTGATGATTGTCGTTGGGGCGCGGTCGGTTAATGAGATTACGACCACTTTGTGGGCCTTCGACCATTTGTCGGTTTGGAGCCTCATCATTGGCGCCTTCATTATGCTTTGGATTGGGCTTGGTAAAGATATCGGCTGGAAGAAGGCCAACAACATTGCGGTTATTTTATTATTTATTTTAACCATGGTTTTAAGTGTTATCATCTTCCGCAACCAGGGTTTGTTTAGTCATGCTGGTTCAGGAGATATGCCGTTCGGCTTAGGCTTGGAATTAGCCGTCGTCATGCCCTTATCTTGGTTGCCCTTAATCTCTGACTATACACGATTTGCCAAGACGAAAGGTGGTGGGGCTTGGGGCAGCTGGTTGGGCTACTTTTTCGGTAGCAGCTGGATGTACATGATTGGCTTGGGTGCAGCCATAGTCTATTCGAGTCCCGACCCCTCAACCATGCTGTTAGCGGTAAATCTCGGCCTTGTCGCTTTAGGTATTATCGTCTTGGCAACCGTAACAACCACCTTTCTCGATGCCTATTCAGCGGGTGTCACTTTGTTGAATATATTCCCTAAAATGAATGAAAAATTCGTGGCTTTAGTCATGACAGCCATTGGAACAGGGCTCGCAATCATCGTCAATATTGAAGGATATGAGAGCTTTCTCTATGCAATAGGATCAGTCTTTGCGCCCCTATTTGCCATCCTGCTGACGGATTATTTTCTTCTAAAAACTAAAATAATTCAGGACGATCTCTTAATAAACTGGGGAACACTAACCCTCTGTGCACTAGGCACGGTGTTATATTACCAGTTTATCAAGTTGGATTTTGTTCTCGGAGCTACAATTCCGGTTATGTTGATCATCAGCATAATACATTTAATGACTTGGAGGTTGACGATCAAATGGAAATTCGTGAGAAAATCTTTGTAAACCTGAGCGCGGTCAAAGAAAAAAGCCCCTTGATTCATCATATTACTAACTACGTGACCGTTAATGACTGTGCAAATGTTGTTTTAGCCCTTGGAGGCTCTCCTGTCATGGCAGATGATCTAGATGAAGTCGCAGAAATGGTTAGCTTTGCCTCTGCTCTCGTCCTCAATATTGGCACTCTTAATTCTAGAACCATTGAGAGTATGTTGGTCGCAGGAGCGCGGGCGAAGGCGTTGGGTGTCCCGGTGATCCTAGATCCGGTAGGGGTAGGCGCAACGAAACTTCGAACTAGTACCGCAGAAAAATTAATTAGGGAACTTAAACCGGAGGTCATTCGAGGTAATATGTCCGAAATTATGGTTTTAGCCGGCCAAAATGTGGCCATCAAGGGGGTGGATTCGGTCGCAGACGAACAAGGTAGCACTGTCATTGCCAAAAATTTAGCGTTGAAATTGAACTGTATCATTGCAATTACAGGAAAGACGGATGTAGTGTCTGATGGACGTCGAGTCTGTTTACTGGATAATGGGCACAGAATTTTAGCAGACGTCACTGGTACTGGGTGTATGACGACTTCTCTGGTGGGAACCTATTGCGGCGTGACGAAAGATTATTACACCGCTGCCATTGCGGGAATCATAAGCATGGGCTTAGCGGGAGAAATTGCGCAGGCTTCGCTGCATCCTGGAGAAGGAATTGGAACGTTTAGAGTTAGACTTTTGGATAGCATCTACAATTTGACCCCAGAAATTCTTGCGAGAGAAGGCAAAATCAGTGATGAGTGAAGCGGTGGATTACAGTCTTTATCTGGTCACGGATCGAGAACTCCTTGGGAAGCGAGATTTAGTGGATAGTATTGAACGAGCGATTCAGGGTGGGGTAACTCTCGTTCAACTACGAGAAAAATCCCTTTCTACATTGGAGTTTTTACAAATGGCGCTAAGGGTTAAAGAGATAACCGATCGTTATCATATTCCCTTGATTATTAATGACCGTTTAGACATTGCACTAGCAGTTGATGCCGATGGGTTACATGTAGGACAAGATGACCTTCCCATGCTAAAAGCTAGGGAACTGTTTCCTCATAAACTCATTGGAGTTTCCGCTAGTACCTTGACGGAGGCCCTTTTAGCCCAACTCCAAGGAGCAGACTATATAGGGGTTGGAGCTATTTTCAAGACAACCACTAAAACCGAGGCCCCTGAGGTCAGTCTTGAGCAATTAGCGCTGATAAAAAAATCCGTCACGATTCCTGTGGTCGCGATTGGCGGGATCAATAGATCGAACCTACAACAGGTTATGGCTACCGGTGTTGACGGAGTTTCTGTCGTATCTGCTATATTGGCGCAGGAGAATATTGTAGAGGCGACAAAACAGTTGAAAGACCTCATACTATTAAACTAAGGAGGAATTTAGATGGTGCAAGGGAAAATCGCCCTGATTACAGGGGGAGGGACTGGCATTGGACGGGCTATTGCTTTAATATTAGCGCGATCAGGTGTTGATATCGCTCTTAATTATTCTCGTTCCGAAGAAGATGCTTTGAAAACTTGTCAAGAAATAAAGGATTTAGGGGTTCGCTGTTTTAAATATAAAGCGGATGTTGCACAAGATGAACAGGTTACGAGCATGGTCACTAATGTAGTGGCGGACTTTGGGAAGCTTGATATCTTAGTTAATAACGCAGGAATGACTCATTTCGTGGAGCATGCTGATCTCGCGGGGATGAAAGAAGCGTATTGGGACGATATCATGGGTGTCAATGTTAAGGGTCTGTTCTTCTGTTGTCGGGCTGTTGCTGCTGAATTAAAGGCCACTAGGGGTTGCATTGTCAACATCACCTCGATCGCTGGGCTGACTGGATTGGGCAGCTCCATCGCTTATGCTGCTTCAAAGGCAGCCGCAATCAGTGTCACTAAATCGTTAGCCCGAGCGCTTGCTCCTGAGGTGAGGGTGAATGCAGTTGCACCTGGTATTGTGCAAACTCGTTGGGTGGATGGGAAGGAAGATCATATAGCGCGGCTAGCAGCTAATACCCCGCTTGGTAGAGTTGCAGGACCTGAAGATATAGCAGAAGTGGTCTTTTCATTAATTGCTCACGCAGCGTTTGTCACTGGGCAAACGATTGTGGTTGACGGTGGTAATTTTATTTAAGTTTGTAGCCTCATGATCTCTCTTCTTGAGGGGTCTTTTCTTTTGCCTACGTATCAATTATAATAAATCTCTAAGTAGTCATCGTGTTAACATTGAATTAATTTTTTAATGATTGCGTTATGGGGGCAGGTCTTTGGAGGAAATAGTGGTTGAAGAAAGACAAGAAACGTGTTCGACCGTCAGTAAGATTGTTAAGGTAAAGATTTTGCGTAGAAGAATCGTCGGTGACTCACAACCAGGAGAGATCGTCGGCTTCGATTGCGCCTCTTCAAGTTCATCATGTGTGTCGAAATGCAGTTACAAGCTATTAATGGAGGATTATTAACGATAATTGTACATTGACTCTTCATGTTTAATGCTTGAGCACTTCTTCTGAGTTCACCCTAGCATTTGGCTTTCTGAGAGCCAGATCTGATATAGTACCCATGGGACATATTGCACACCAGGTTCGGGATCGGTATAGGTAACCAACGATGAGGCCAATGATTGTTGTTGTAAACATCATAGAATAAACTCTAAATCCTAAATGAACAACCCAATTAGGCATAATACCGATATCTAGAAGATTAGGTATAGCCCAGGGTATTTGAAATGCCATTAAGAATCTCACTTTTTCTAGAGCGTCTCTTTTATCAAGCAGGACCATTATCGTAGAAAGAATGATCATTGTGAAATTTATAGAGAAATACACGAGCATGATTTGTTTACCTCTGCCGTTTACCAACCATTTTGGAGTAGTGGTCTTGATACCTATTTTAGAAAACAGTCGGGTAAACAGATTTGCTCGTGGGCAGTAACTTTTGCACCAAGTTTTTTTATTGTCCTTAATGACGAAAACAAACGGCATGATAAGACAAATAAACCCTAGCCAAGCAAAAGCAATATTAAAAAAACCTATGATAAAAAATAAAATAGTAAAAAGATACGAATATTTGATCCACCTATGTTTCATTTAAAGGTCTCCATTCATTGATTATAATAACTATACGCCGGGGGGGTATTGTAATTATAGTCTAAAAATAGTTTATGAGCAATACTCCGATTGTCCTTAAGTTCTAATTATCCTGAAATTGGCTTATTAATTAACGACTTGGGTAAAGGTTCTGGTATAATGCTATTGTGGAGACTGTTACCTGTCAATTTGCGGGTTAAGGAGGATTTTCAATGCAGAAACTTTACAAAATTCTATGGTCCCTTGCGCTTCTATTAATCACCGTCACAATATTAATAGTATCGTTCTGGTTAATCTTAGGGGTATTAGCTGTACTCAGTATAGTAGGAATTTACCGTTACTACTTTATGAAAAGAAAATCAAGGAAATTCCACATGAATCCATACAACCACGTCGAAGTGATTGATTTGAAAGCCGAAGAAATCCACGAGGTGAATCTGCCTAGAAAGCCTGATGAATTTAATTAATCATTCAATGGAGTCATGGAGTAACCTATTAAAATCTGGAAAATGCTCGTAGAATTTATAGCCCTTAATTTAAAACTAGGTAAAGACGTTTTGCAACGAACATCTTTACCTAGTTTTTATTGGTTTTTTATGTCTGTCAGACTCCATTATTAAACAAAAGGACTCAGGCGGTTAGCGTTTCTTAGGTGCGCAATAATTTGCTTTACGGGAATTTTTTCACGGACATGATTGTCCACTCCAACCATAGTTTCTGCCTGGAACAAAGCGTTCAGACAAGCCTCCTCAGAGGCGTCAACGACTGCCTCGATGAGGGGATTGAGAAATTTTGCACTGTCAGTGATTTGAGACTTGGCATTAGGATGAGTCCAGGGGTAGTTGGAGAAGGCCATGTCAATATCGCCGCTTCCCCAACGACTAATACCCCCTACTCTGCTTAAGCCCAACTCAGGTCTTTTAGCCAGTTGTTTCAACTCGGGGCAGGTCAAAGGAGCATCGGTGGCAATAATAGTAATATTCGAGTTACCGATTAAAGGCGCTTCCTTCTCTGGAAACATACGACCAAAGGGAACGCCTTTAATCGTTAAATCCTCGCGTTCACCAAAATTGCAGACCATAAAAACACCCAAAGTCCAGGTTCCTAGGCTGTTTTTCACGATGCGAGACGAGGTACCTGCCCCTGCCTTGTAGGCAAAGGTGCTCATTCCTACACCTGCTCCAACGTTGCCCTCAGGAACATGCCCACCGGTTGCAGTGGCTATGGCCTGCCAAACATCTCGCTGTTTTAGATGCCTGCCCCTAATATCATTTAAATACCCATCATCACACTCAAACACCATAATATTAGGGGTTCTTTCTGAGATACCCACCCCAGGATTATGTTTGAGTACCCAGTCAATTCCACCTTCTAGGGCTGCAGCAATACTTAAAGTATTGGTGATCAGAATAGGGTTTTCGCAAATTCCCAATTCTTCTACATACATCATGCCGATGGACTTACCAAAACCGTTGTAAGGAAATACAGCTGCGGGACATTTCTGGGTGTACAGGTTACCACTATGTGGGAGGATGGCGGTGACCCCCGTGCGAACTGGCCCTTGGCCAGGGATTAGCTTACCGTGACCTTGGATCAGACTGACGTGACCGACAGTGACACCGGGTACATCAGTAATTGCATTGAATTTCCCAGTAGGCAAGGCGCCAAGGTACAGACCCAACTCTCTCGCCCTAATAAAAACACCTCCCACAAAATACTCATAATAATACTATGGCGTAGCTTTTCTCTTTATACTATAAGGGGTTGTATGTCTTCCCCTATGGTCCTCTGTAGGTTCCCTTTAGAGAGTTGCCTAATAAGGAATGTCATACCCAGATCATCGTTGCTGATGTGAGAAGATCGTGTGCATAGAAATGGACCATCATTCAAATACTAAGGACAAACAGGTGGCTGTTTTAAAGTATAAGCGGAGGTGTTTGTCTGTGAGAGAGTGGAAAGATTTAACCGAGGATGAGAAAGATATTGTTTCAACGATGAAGACGCAGAATCTTACCCCAGAAGAGCTAATCCAAAGGATGCGTAAGTCTGGAAAAATGGACGAACAAGCCATTGCAGGATTAGAAAAAGCGCTTGAAGATGTCAAACCATTTCTAGTACATTAAGTATTGAACAGTATTGCAACATAGAAACTAAAGTTTGCTGACAAGCAAACTTTAGTTTTTTGCATGTCTAGTTGCTTCAACCTCTTTTGATAGTAAAAGGTATAAGAAAAACCTCTTTGGGTTTTTTCTTATACCTTTTACTTCGTCGTCACAACACCATCGAAGAGTATTGACAAAAATTAGTCAAAGTATTTATAATGAGGTACGTCATTAAATATACACTGTACATCTAATTTATACGTGTTAAATATTTAATCATTGATATAAAAACTATAGAGGTGGAAAACTTGGTTAAATTAAGAGATAAACAAAAAGCGGCAGTGAAGTCAGCATTGATTCAAGCTGGTGAACAACTCTTCGAAACTAAAGGTTACTTGGAAACTACTATTGAGGAAATCACTGTGACAGCTGGAGTCGCGAGAGGAACTTTCTATAATTATTTTCAGACAAAGGAAGATTTAGCACTGGAGATGGTCTACGAAACTGAAGATGTAAACACTGAGACGGCTTATGAGATTTTTGATTCAATTCCTGGTTGCGAGGATCAGATTAGAGCGATCCTAGCCTCTGCAGCGGAATGGACACAACGCAGACCTGAGCTCGTCTGGGTTTCAATGATGGAAAAAGTGAAGCGTGGAGCGACTCCACAGGGATACAAGGCGTCACTATTCAGGCGGATGATTACTGAAGCCTTTGCCCTTGGGCAGATAAATAGCGTTGTCTCAAAAGAACGAAGCCCAGAATCTTTAGCCAACGATATTGATGGCTTATACATGATTCATATGGCGAGGTGGTACCATTCTGGTAAGAAGGTTGACCTTATAACAGTGCTCCTGCCCGCAGTCAATACTTATTTATCAGGGGCAATCATTAAATCCTAATCTAAACAATTCTAGGGAGGTTAATTCTATGTCACTTTGGCAAGCAGAGGGTTTCTGGATGCGAGATAATATTCATTGGCCCAGACCGGTACTCCCACTTTTCGTCTCCTATGGGCTAAAACCTATCGAAGTCGGTTCAGAGCGTGCCTATGAGGACTGGTCCATTCCTTCTAAAAAAAATGCTTATCTCGTGCTCCATGGCTATATCTTTCAGAGAACTGAAGCGTTGGGGGGAGAGCCACCAAAAATCATGGAACGCTTTCCCTTTCTATTTCATTTGTGGCGAATTGATCCTAAACTCCGTAAGCGAATTAAAGGTTTTGAACGCTTTCTGAGTGATAAAGGGTTTGAAGGATACGTTCACGCGTGGAAGGATGAGTGGGCAATAGAGGCTCAACACCGTCTTGAACCGATTAAGAATTTTGATCGTACGAACGCTAGCCTCAGTGATCTGGCGGATCATTTAGATCAATGTTATGACTATATGTGTTGGTCTTGGAACCCACACGTTAAGATTGTGATGATAAGTATGATGATTCGTGAGCGCTGGGTGGAGCTTTGCAAGGAACTTCTTAATCTCACGGAATTTGAGGCGTACGAACTGGTTCAGAAAAGCGATTCTACGGTCTTTAATACCACGAATCGTTTGTTGTCGATGGCTCGGCGTGCTGCTTTAGACCCCGCCATAAGCAGAATATTATCGTTACCCTCTGATGAGGCACTGGTAGGACTCACGGACACCTGGTTCAAACAGGAACTTGAGAAGTTCCTAGACGATGAAGGCGATAGACCGGTCGATAGCTTTGAAATGGATCCGACTTGGCGAGAGATGCCAGAAATGGTTGTAGGGATCATCAAGGGATTCATGGCCTCGGATTATGATCCCTCAGATGAAGATGCAGATTTTCAAGCCTACAGGAAGGAACGCATCCTGGATATTAGTAGAAAGCTAACAGGTAAAAATCGAGAAGATTTCGACTACTGGCTTCAATTAGCGGAACAAGGTTTCCCTTTGACGGAAAGCCATGATTATTCTTTGGCTAATATTCCACTATGTCATACACGATATGATGCTATAGAAGCAGGAAGCCGATTTGTTGAGAAGCAAGTACTGGATAGTGATGAGGATATGTTATATCTGTACCGGGAAGAATTATCCGCATTGCTAAGAGGGACAGGAGACCTATCAGGTCTTAGAGGACTTGTCGCTGAGAGAAAGGCTGAGCATACACGGAATTTCACCCTTGTGCCCCCGCAAACAATAGGAAACATTCCAATGGAACCTCCTTGGAATGTGTTTCCACCAGCAGTATCGGATGCTCTGAAAATCCTGTTGAAACAAGCGTCTGGCATAGAAGCTGAGCATAAAATTAGTGAGGGCGTATCCATGGACGGAGAACTTTATGGAACTCCAGGTTCCGCGGGGATTGCGGAGGGTACAGTCCGGATCATTCATACTGCAAGTGAGTTCGACCTGGTTATGGCGGGGGAAATATTGGTTTGTCCGTTTACCACTCCGACTTGGACTGTTCTCTTCCCTCGTGTGGCTGGGTTAGTAACTGACTCTGGTGGCGCTTTGTCACATGCCGCAATCGTTGCTAGAGAATACGGACTCCCTTCAGTGGTAGGTACTATTAATGGAACTAAGCTCTTGCAGAACGGGCAACGAATACGAGTCAATGGAGCTACGGGTATGATCAAAATATTAAGTGAGGCGTAGTGAGATGAGCTATGTTCGGTTTCTTCAAGACCTAAGAAGTAAGGATCTA
The DNA here is from genome assembly GCA_035648035.1 of Desulfosporosinus sp. GTDB lineage: Bacteria > Bacillota > Desulfitobacteriia > Desulfitobacteriales > Desulfitobacteriaceae > Desulfosporosinus. The sequence continues at coordinate 15,213 of DASRMG010000294.1, forward strand.
TCATTAGTGGGTGGAAAAGGCGCTAATCTAGGTGAGCTAATACATGCCAAAATGAGAGTGCCTGCTGGCTTTGTGCTCACCACCGCGGGATATCGTCGCTGTGTACCTGTGATTAGTTTACAGGAACTTGATATAGTGAACTTGCGATCTTTAGAACAAAAGACGCTAGATATCCAAAAACACATCGCAGCTGTCTCCATTCCAGCGTCTGTTGAATTAGAAATAAAAGAGGCATATAGAAGTATGGGCAGTCCCATCGTTGCAGTTCGTTCATCTGCAACCGCAGAAGATTTACCCAGTGCTAGTTTTGCAGGTCAACAGGAAACCTATCTCAATGTACAAGGTGAGGAGTTTGTCTTAGAGGCGGTTAAAAAGTGTTGGGCCTCGCTTTGGTCTTTACGAGCGGTGCAATATCGAACTTGGCAAGGCGTTGCGTCTGGTGATTTAGCACTTGCGGTGGTCATTCAGGGTATGGCGCCGCACGAAATATCTGGGGTAGTTTTTACGTTGAATCCGCTTTCCAATGAAGCTAGTGAGCTAATCATTAACGCCGCGCCAGGTTTAGGAGAAGCTCTAGTCCAAGGAGAGATCGTTCCGGATCAGTGGATTGCCAGACGTCCTGACGGGGCCGTCCTAAAATTCACGCCGGCACCGAGAATCAGACAATCAGCTCCAGGCTTACTTATAACTCAGCGTCCCTCTAGGGGTTGTTTAAACTCTCAACAGGTGAAGGAGCTGGCTCAACTTTGTTTGCGTATTGAAGAACATTTCGAGTCAATTCCTCAGGATATCGAGTGGAGTTACGGTTTAGGGGAGTTTCACCTGCTGCAAAGCAGGCCAATAACTACGCTTGGTAAGGGGTGAAATTTAATTGTACAGAGCTTAGGGATAATAAGAGAAAAGCCGCATTAAATAAAATGCGCTTCTCTCTTATTAGGTTAAATCCTTACTCGTAACATTAGTAACCGTTATGAGTTTGTATTTCTAAGTTGAACATATCTGCGTAATTAAGCGAAATAGTGATATAATATGAGTTAACTATCTAACTCCAAGGAGGGATTATTGTGAAAAAACATCTTCTAATAACCTGTTTATTGATATCGTTCGTTTTCCTCAGCGGTTGCGCAAATAAGGAGCCCAGCGGGGAAACTGTGAAGCCTAGTGAGGAAATTAAAACAACGCCCACAGAAACTAAGGCAGAACTACTTACGATTAAGGACTATTATGCTTATAAAGAAAATACCAAGTATGTATATGAGGGTAAAGGAAATGAGTACGCATCTTACAATGTTTTCATAGACTATATATCCGTAAACCGTGTCCAGCTAAGATCTAATAACGGTGGTACGGAAACGGTGAAGGTTCTAGAAAATAAGGAGGGTGAGCTAAGGATCCTTCTAGCAAGAGGAGAATGTTATTACCGGGAGAATTTAACCCAAGCCCCTAGTAGTCATGTGGAAGTTTTATTGAAAGAACCCTTAACTGTAGGAACCAGCTGGATTCTTGAGGATGGTCGAAAGCGCTCAATTACAAAGTTGGATGTGGAGATAACAACTCCTGTGGGTATTTATAAAACTCTAGAGGTTACGACAGAAAGTAAAGATAGTAAGACACAAGACTATTATGCACCCAATATTGGTCTTGTGAAATCAGTGTTCACTTCCAATGAATCCGAAGTTTCTTCCACTTTGAGCAAACTTGAGACGGATGCTCCACTGATACAAACGGTCAGATTTTATTATCCAAATGCAAATGTAGATAAGCTATACTTTGTGAATAAGCAGTTATCCTTTAAGACCAATGACATAACAAGATTAATGATAGAAAATGCGTTTAAAGATTTACCCAAAGACGAGCTAGGCAAGGTGTTGGGTACGAACGTCAAAATTAGAAGTCTTTATCTGAATAAGGATAACAGGGCTTATATAGATTTCAGTAAAGAGTTACTGAGCGAAATGAATGCGGGTTCTGGCTATGAAAGCTTAATATTGAAAAGTATTACGAATACCATTGGAACGTATTACGGTGTGGATCAAGTCTATTTAACCGTCGAAAACAAGCCTTACGCGTCTGGACATATTGAGATGAAAAAAGGTGAGTTCTTCACAGTGAATTTAACAAACACTCTAGAACTAAAATAAAGTTGAGGTTGAAGGTATGGCGGCGTTCGTACGTTTTTTGCAGTGTGCGGGCTGTTGTTTTGACAGCCCCTCTTGGCAAGGACCACAGGAGTGGAGCACGCAACGAAATCAAGATTTGTGGCATTCATTTGAAGCCATGGTCTCACTTTGCCGATCGGAAAAAGTAGAGCTTCTTTTCCTGACGGGTGATTTATTTGATCAAGATTATGTGCATAAGGAGACTGTGGAGCGTGTCACCCGGTCGCTAGCCACACTAAAGAGTACAAAAATATTTATTGCTCCGGGTGATAGAGACCCGTTTGTTGCAACCTCTGCGTACCGCTTAGCTGTATGGCCAAGTAATGTGCATATATTCTCAAGTGAAATCAGTTGTGTGAAAATTCCTTCCCATAATATCACTGTATATGGTGCAGGCTGGACAGCTTATCAGCAAGAAGGGCCTGTCCTTGAGGGGTTTCAGACGAAGCGTGATGGTACGATTTCGATGATGCTTCTACATGCTGAGGTAAAATCAGTCATAAATACCGAAGGCTTTATTCCAATTCTACCAGAATATATTGCTTCGAGTGGTTTGGCTTATCTAGCTTTAGGGCATCAGGAAAGTTGGAGCGGGATTCAGAACGTGGGAGAAACAGTCTGGTCTGACAGTGGTTATCTTGAGGCGAGAGGTTTTGGCCAAAGTGGACCACACGGTGTGATTCTAGGGGAAATTAAGCAAGATTCTGTTAGAATAGAATTTCGGGAACTGGGAAAGCGCCATTACATTGAAAAGACGCTTACCATTCCAGCGAATATAGAAACTCTGATGAACAAACTCATGATAGAAACCAGTGTGGAAGAGCGGCGAAGAGACTTGTTTAGGATTAAGTTGTCTGGATCGTTTCAAAACGTAGAAGCGCTGGTTCATCCCTTACAAATGTTATTAGCAGATAAGTTTCGTTTCGTAGAGGTTGTACATAATGAAGACATAACGAACCGCCAGTCCGGGGAAGAGGTTGATTCCCAGTTAAATAGCAGGGTTGGAAATTGGGACACTCATCATACTCTGACCCAATTATTCGTCAGTAGACTTAAAGAATTGCAGGATAGTGCGGTGGATGCAGAGACTCATAAGCACTGGCAACTCGTCATGAAAATTGGGCTGGCAGCGTTAGGGCAGGGACGGTTAGACGATGAGAATTGAACGTCTTAGAACCAGCAAAATTATTGGGCTTGACGATGTCGACTGGACATTGCCTGAAGGCCCTATTTTACTTTTTTGTGAAAATAAAAGCGATCAAATGATGCTCGGCAAGTGGTTGATGGAATTATATTGCCATTCCAGCATGTCACCCTCTTTCAGAGCTGAGAGCAAAAAAGGATTATGGGAGATGTGGCTGACGGGGGAAAACACACGATTTCATCTACGGCAAAATTTTATTCAACAAGGCGATGAATTTGTTCCGTCTTCTACCCTGGTGAAGGAGAAGGTCACGGGCCAAACCTTGACCTTACCGGAAGGTTTGACTTTAGGGGATTATTTATTCAGGATTAATCTGCAGGCTTTTCGTCAAGGCGTGATCGTGAACTGGCCGGAAAATAACGAGCGTCATCATCTGAACCTACTGGTCAACAATCTTCGGCATGGTGGTGATGAGGCGCTTTCCCTCATTAAAGTGCGAGCTTCTCTGGCAGGAGCGCTAAAGAAAATGAGCGAACCAACAGGAACTATGCTGCTAGCTAAATCAGAGTATGATGCACTGCGGCGTGATTGGGATGTTGCACACCGACAACAAGAAGAAGAACGAATGCTATTAATCGAGATCAAGAAACTACAAGAAAACGAGGAGATTTTATCTGAGCAGATTGCAGGAGCACTGAAAATGCAGAAACGAATTGCGATACTGGCTCAAAATCTGGACTATCGAGCGTTGCGCCAACTTCAAGGGGAGCTCGCTCGGTTAGAAGAACGCCTTCAAACAGTGGTGTTAAAGCTGACGGAACTTACTAGTGAGACAGAATTAGACTGGGCAATGATTGAGACGCTACGTGAAGAGTGCCTTCAGTGGGCAAGTCTTCAAGAACAAGCTGAACGTTTAGCCGTTGCTGCGCAAATTAGGGCAGACAAAAATGTTGAGCTGAAACGTACTATAGAAACGTGTGGGTACGAGGGATCGTCCATAAATGCAGATCAAAACTTGTGCAGGTTGGAAGAGGAAAGGGCTGCAGCGCAGGAGGACCTTAACAAACTTATAATCATCAAAGTAGATCTTAAAGCGACTCAAAAAATAAATTCAGAAGAAACAGCACAGCTTTTCTTTTTAGCTGATATGGCAGGAGTCACCGACGCAGAGGAAGTCAAGCTAGCATTGCGTGAAAAAAACTTGAAGCAGTGGCAAAGCTCTACGATCGGTTGCATGCTTGATCGGATATTACGTAAGTTCTTTAGGGGGAAGAGTATAGGGGTTATCACAGAGGCGAGTCTTTTCCGATACTACGAGGGTTATCACACCTCAAATTACGAAGAATTCACGCAACGACTGAAGGATTTTCGTAACCAGCAAAGGTGCGTAGAAAGCTTGCAGATCGAGATTGAGCGAATGAAAGTAATATTAGGTGAAGAAGATAACCTTCGGAGGACGGTGCTTTATCGCACTGAACGCTTGCAACAGACGTTCCATGCGGCCAAGGTAACGGATTTTCCAGCCTGGCTCAATGGATGGGAAGACTACCAGAAAAAGATACACCAACTAGCCCTTAAAATTGATGAGTTGGAGCTTATAATGGAGCAGTCTCGGAGAATAGAGAAAAATTTGCAGGCGTGTACGGAACAACTGCGAGAAAAGTTAGGTAATTGGGCTACACCTGCCACAGATCGAGACGAAATTCTAGCGGCAGTGTTTAAGGTTGCCTGCCAATTACACTTAAAAGACGATGCGGAAAAAGATATTGTTACGTATTCCCAGAGGTTTAAGGACTTGCTGGGCGATCGGACGATGGAACATCTTGCGACACAACTGGAGCCCTTAGCAGATTTGGAACGTGAAACGCGGGTTTCAGATGATGAACGACTTGGGGAAATAATCGCTTGGCAGAAGGAGATTCTGGAGGCTCATAAGCAACGGGAGGAGGCAGAACAGCGACTTCATTCAAGCCTAAAACTACCCTCGTTGAACGTCTTAGATAAGAAGATTGAAAAAGCTAAGTTGCAATGGTTAGCACTTGAGGACGTACACCGTGCTATGGTTGACGCTCAGGTCTTGTTGGAAAGATCATGGCAAGACTGGCAAGCAAAGTTCGGAAATCCCCTTAACCATGAGATGAGGTGGATCATCAGTAAATTCTCTGCTCCCTTAGCCTCTGAGACGAACCTTCATGACCTGTCAGATGTACGAAGCGTTTATTTCGCTTATCGTATGGCCCTCGCCCAGTTATCACTGGGTGCTTACACAGAGATACCCTTGTTATTCTCAGTAGGAGAGATCAATGTGGTGGATAGGTTCTGGGTAGATGCCTTAGAATATTTCTATAAATTATCCCTCACCAGGCAGATGATCCTTATCACCACGGATCTCAAACTGGAGGAGAAACTACTAAGGGACGGTTGGTCTTGCTTTAGATGGAGTGAATTGACGACCTGCCCGTAGTGGTGATAAGACAGATGTATGTTAATTATTAACCTACAAAGGTATCAAATATAGAAGATACGTGTACTATAATTCAGTATACGAAAAATAACCTGTAAAGGGAGTGGATTAGATGACAATAGAAAACGATATTGAAAGAGATCAAATCGGGACCTTTAGCAATAAAAGTAGGCTCGAACAAGCTCTAGGAGTCGACAATGCACCAGAGTTGAAAAAGGGAGAAAAAATGTTATATCTAGGGGAGTTCAGAGAGAGAGTTATTCGAATGCTTTCAAAGAAGCAGGTCGCGAGATCTGCTGTTTTCCCTGAAATTATTGAAGCCATTAAAGATAAAAGGGCCCATAAAATGCTGATTAATGGAGACCTTAGTATTAAGTTCACGGGTAAATACATAAAATTAGCCAATGAAATAGACAAACCATATACTACCATTCACAATTCCGAGCTAAAAGGGGATACGGGTCTGGTCATTGTTAGCGATCAAGCGATCGATGTAGAAAAGATAGATGTATAATTCTATAATATTGACACAAGGAAGGTGAGAACCATGAAGTTTGGTGCGTTTACTTATACTAGGCCAAATTTGTCTGAACTAGAACTAGAATTTTCCGATCTTTTGTCCAAATTCGATGAGGCAGAAGATTTCGAGCAACAGGATGGGCTCATGGTAGAGATTAATAAGCTAAGAAGTGACTTCGAAACGATGGAACAACTTGTGCTCATACGACATACCGTCGATACGAATGACTTGTTTTACGAAGAAGAACAGACTTATTTTGACGAAGTCACCCCGCTCTATCAAGGTGTAATTTCCCGGTACTATCAATCATTAGTGGATTCTAGGTTTAGGCAGGACTTAGAGGGAAAGTGGGGAAAACAGCTTTTTACTAAGGCTGATCTAACGCTCAAAACATTTGCCTCAGAAATCATCCAGGATTTACAACTGGAAAACAGACTATCCAGTGAATACACGAAGCTGATTGCTTCGGCCATGATTATGTTTGAAGGCGAAGAAAGAAATTTACCTGGTTTAGTTCCTTTTCAATTATCGACGGATCAAGTCATGCGGAAACGAGCGAGTGAGGCTAAATATGCTTTTTTTGCTGCGAATGAAGTGAGGCTTGATGAGATTTATGACGGCTTGGTCAAAGTTAGGTCGCGAATGGCGAAGAAGTTAGGTTTCCCGAATTTCATCGAACTGGGGTATGCTCGGATGCTTCGCTCAGATTACACACCGACCATGGTGGCAAACTTCCGTAAACAGGTGCTTGATTGTATCGTCCCTGTGGCAAGTAAACTCCGCGAAAGACAGCGAAGACGGTTGGGATCGGAGAAGCTGCCCTATTACGATGAGAAGTTTAATTTTCGAGTGGGCAATGCAAAGCCTAAGGGAGATCCTCAGTGGATTGTGGCAAACGGGCAACGCATGTACAACGAGTTGTCCAATGAGACCGGCGAGTTTTTTCAGTCCATGGTGGACAATGATTTGATGGATTTAGTCTCTAAACAGGGTAAAGCCAGCGGTGGTTACTGTACCTATATTAGCAAATATCTGGTGCCTTATATTTTCTCTAATTTTAATGGTACCTCCGGCGATATCGATGTTTTAACGCACGAGGCAGGTCACGCTTTCCAAATGTATTGCAGTAAGAATTATGAAATTCCAGAATATCACTGGCCAACTTCAGAGGCTTGTGAGATCCACTCGATGAGCATGGAATTCTTTACCTGGCCTTGGATGGAACGTTTCTTTAGAGAAGATGCGGCAAAATATAGGTTCACGCACATGAGTGAGGCTTTACTCTTTATACCCTACGGGGTGACGGTTGATGAATTTCAGCACTTCGTTTATGAGCACCCAGAAGCTTCTCCACAGGAGCGAAAAACGGCCTGGAGAGACATTGAGAAGAAATATCTACCTCATCGTGATTATGAGGCCAACGACTATCTGGAACGTGGTAGTTACTGGCATCAACAAGGTCATATCTTTGGCGATCCGTTTTATTACATTGATTACACCCTTGCTCAAATTTGTGCCTTTCAGTTCTGGACAAGGTCCAACGAAAATCGCGAAACAGCCTGGGCAGATTACCTGAGGCTCTGCAAGGCAGGAGGTAGTCAGTCTTTTCTAGAACTTGTTGAGTTAGCGAATTTGACGTCTCCTTTTGAACACGGTTGTATCGAATCTGTCGTAAAGGTCGTTGATGACTGGCTGAATGGGGTCGAAGATTCTCAATTATGAGAAAGTACTGGTGGGATAAGAGCTTCTATTCCTTTTTGCAAATGGAGTAGAGGCTCTTGTGGACATTTGTGCTATAATTAATAGATAGTGCTTAATGCGGGTGGAACTCTAGGAACTAGAAGGGCGTATGACTAGAATGATCAATAACCTTTTGAACGTATTTAATAAATATAATATCAAACGCGCCATTGAGCTCGTTCATGAGGAGAGTCTTCAACCCTCGGAAGATTTAGTTTATGATCTCGAATCTATTATTTTGCCAGACTATCAACATGTACAAACGCCGCTTCAGGTTGAAGAATTTGTGATCACTTTGAAGAAGATCCCACACAAATCAGCTGATCGTCAAAGTGATCATTATATTTTTTGTCTTGATTCAGTAGCTTATTCAAAGCGACAGGAGGAACAAGCAAACGCCATTCCATTTAAGTCCTACTGGCCTTCTTTTCAAAGCCTTGATGTGACCCAATTGAAATGGTATTTTTACTGGCGCAAAGAAGTTTTGAGAGGTCACTACCTAGATACAAATCCTGGTTATATTTTTATCTTTGTTTATGAACTTCTGAACTACACCTTTAATGATCAGGCAGCGTTTAACTTAAGTATGCTTGATCGGATATATATGAACTATTATGATAAACACTCAGCCTTGGCTCATTTACTGCCACAGTGGATTGGAGATTTTTGCTATGAGTTAGGGGACTATGAGCTTGAAAAGAAGTGGACTGATAAATTACAAGGCCATCAAGATTCGGATTATGAGAACCTAAAAAGAAGCGAGAACAAACTACAGTCTGTTTCCATTACCTTCTGGAAACGATTTATTAATTATAGAAAAACAAAGATTTTTAGAGAGAATAGAAACCTTATATACAAAGTGTTCAAAGCATCTGTAACGATTTTAGCAACTCAATACCTAGCTCAAGGAAAAAGTTTGATTGACGAATGGATGCCTCGAATTGAGAAAACCGGGTATGAAAGAGAAATGTTTCGTAACGCGATAATAGGTCGTAAGGTTGTGAGAAAACTAGAAGTTTTCCGAAGACCAGGACTTAAGATGAGAGAGGACCTTACCGCATTATTTCGTTTAGCGGAAAACATTGCTAGATTAAGCGCAGGAGAGAAGCGCCAATTAAGCGTTGACGAGGCCCGATTACCAGAAGGGTTTAAAAATGTTCTTGTTCAGTTGTTCCTTGATAAATCTGAGACTGCACTGATCACTAAAAACCGTTTCGTAAAAACAAGGGATGGTGGTACGACGGCATTGGGTAGTCCAGTTCCCGATTTTCCTGAAACCATTGAACCGATCGTTGCTGCGATTCCTTTGATAGAGTTTAATTTGGAGCGGATTAATACTTTGGATCAAGAGAGCAAAGAACTAATAGAAATTTTTGCGCTTCGGTATGATGATCAAGAGGTGTCTGACGCTTCAGAAGGGTTGGATTCCCTTGAATCACTGAAAAAGTTTGATCAGGAAAAGGAAGAGGAAGAACCGGAACCGGAACCGGAACCGGAACCGGAACCGGATTTTTCGTTGCCTGAACAGTTGACCTTCGATGAAGAGGTTGAGTCTTTCGTTGCCAAGTTGAATGATCTAGAATTAGAATTTCTTCGCGGGTTCAAACATTTGACAAGAGCAACGCAGGAAGGGGTACAAACCCTTAAGTCTCGTGGTATGATGATGGGTGTATTTGTGAGCACCCTTAACATTAAATCCCTGGAATATTTGGGAGACAATCTCATTGAACAAGAGGGAGATATTCTAAGGCTTAATGAAGATTTCGAGCAAGTGCTTCTTAGACTTGCCAGGAAGGATTGAGATGAGTGGCGGGAAAACTTCGTAAAAAAGATTCAACAGCTATACTCAACTCCTTATATGGGGGAGTCGTTCCCAACAGAGGTCTAGAACACATCATGGTTGGTCGTAAAGAAGAAGTGACTCAAATTTTGAAAGATTTAGAGGCTGTAAAAGAGGGAGCCTCTCTCATTAAGTTTATTATTGGGCCCTTCGGTTCGGGCAAAACATTTCTGCAAGCCTTAATTCAGCAAGTCGCCTTCAGTGAGAAATTCGTGGTCGGAAAAGTCGATTTTGATGCAAATCGTCGACTATATGGCTCTGAGGGTAAAGCAGTGGCTACGTATTCTGAAATGATGAAGAATCTTAGTATCGCGACATCTCCCGATGGGAATGCCTTACCGATTATTTTGGATCAATGGATCAGTGACGTGCAGACAAAAACTATGCAAGAAAAAGGGTATGGTTCTGTGGCGTATGATAATCCCCAGTTTATTAAAGATGTGGAACATGAGATTGCTGAAACTGCGACCAAAATGGACCGGTTGGTGGGGGGGTTTGATTTTGTACGAGTTCTTATGCAATATTTTAAGGGGTTTGTTGAAGACAACAATAGTCTGCAACGGAGTGCTCTTCGTTGGCTTCGGGGTGAATATTCCACTAAAACTGAGGCTAGGGGAGACCTTGGGGTCAGAGATATTATTAATGACTCGAATTACTATGACTATATTAAGGTTATCGCTCAATTCGTCCGCCAGATCGGGTATTCTGGCTTAGTGGTCAATTTTGATGAAGCGATCAACCTGTATAAAATAACGCATCCTCAAGCTAGGGACAAGAACTATGAAACCATTCTCAAAATTTTTAACGATACGCTTCAGGGCAATGTCTCAGGCTTATATATTATCTTTAGTGGCACGCCTGAGTTTCTCGAAGACGAACGTAGAGGACTATATAGTTATGAAGCCATTAAGAGAAGACTGGTCTTAAACAAGTTCGAAAGTAGTGAGTTTAGAGATTTATCGCAACCCGTTATTAAACTGACGCCCCTTAAACATGAAGAATTGTTCCTCTTGCTCAAGAATCTTGTGGCAATCCATGCGTTTCATTATGGCTATGCATCAAACGTTATAGGGGAAGAAATTCGCTCATTTATTGTTCAAGAATATTCCAGACCGGGAGCTGTCGATAATTTAACAGCAAGTGATATCATACGGACTTTCATTGGGGGGCTAAATATTCTTCAGCAAAACCCACAGTTTAAGCGAACGAAGATTTTTGGTGACCAGCTTAAGTCCGAACCCCAGACTCCCAAAAGTGTCACAACAGGACGGTTTCATTCCGCGAAAGTATAGCTAGTAGGCTACAATGCATCAGGCTCATTTCCTTCTTTCAAGGTGAAAAATGGGGGAGAATTGATTGGATACCTTTAAACTTCTATCAAAAAAAATGCAACAACAGATTTGGGCTATGAAGTGGGAGCATTTCACTCAGGTTCAGGATCAAACGATTCCACTGATTATCCAAACCGATTCTGATATCATTGTTTCCGCTAACACAGCTTCGGGGAAAACCGAGGCTGTATTTCTACCTATTATTACAAAGATAGAGGCTAGTGCTCAAGCTGAATTAAAGGTTCTCTATATTTCTCCGCTCAAAGCGTTAATTAACAATCAGTTCGAGCGCATTGAAATGTTATGCAAAAACTGTGAGATCAAAATTTATCGTTGGCATGGCGATGTCGGTCAAAGTCAAAAAAACAAACTACTGAAAAATCCCACGGGTATTCTTCAGATTACTCCTGAATCCCTTGAAAGCCTGTTCATTAATAAGACTGAACACTTGATAAGCCTCTTTCAGGGCGTAGAATTTATCGTCATTGATGAAATTCATACTTTCCTAGACTCTCAGAGAGGAACTCAACTTCGTTCCTTATTATCGAGGCTGGAAACGTATACTCGGGTTAGACCGCGAATCCTTGGATTATCAGCAACGATCCGAAATTTCGACTTGATAAAATGTTGGATCAACCATAAGCATCCTGAAGAGGTGAGAGTGGTAGAAGCGTCTGACGAGGGTAAAGAACTTCAGTATTCTTTATTGCACTTTTCAGCTGGAAAGGATAGGAAAATACCCTTAGAGCTCTTGGAAGATCTACGAGACGTCACCAGAAACTATCAATCTCTCATCTTTTGTAATAGTAGAGGCACGGTTGAAGAAGCGACCGTGATGCTGAACCGTTTAGCAGAGAAGGAAGGCATCAAGGAAGGATACTTTGCTCACCACTCTTCCATCGACAAAGCTGAAAGAGAGTACGTAGAGAAAAGATTGGCCACTTCAAAAATGCCTCAAAGTATTGTCTGTACCAGTTCACTTGAACTAGGTATAGACATTGGCGCGATTGATCTTGTATGTCAAATGGACACGACGTTTACTGTTTCATCCCTCAAACAGCGCATGGGGCGTTCTGGGAGAAAGCAAGGGGAAGCTCAGCTTCTTCAGTTGTATACAACAAGCGGAGACAGCTTGGTTCAGTCGATTGCTGTTATGAATCTTTTGCTCGAAGGCTGGATTGAGTCAGCAACGGGTTATCAAGTTCCTTATGATATTCTCTTTCACCAAATTATTTCTGTTTGTCAGGAATTTAATGGTGTAACTTGGGGCCAGCTCCTACATTGTCTCGACGAAAACGCTGCCTTCTATATGCTTGCCAAGCATAACATCAGTGATATCATCAGTCATATGGTTGATACGGAGATGTTGGAAATTGTTCCGGGGCTCAATGAGTATATTGTTGGGCTAGAGGGAGAGAGACTGTTACGAGGAAAAGATTTTTACTCGGTGTTTATGGTCGCTATCTACTATGATGTGTATCAGGGCCTTCAAAAGATTGGACAGCTCGATAAAGGGGTCAGGTTTGAAATTGGGGAAAATGTTATTTTGGCAGGCAAGCGTTGGACCATTAACGTTATAGATACTGAAAAGAATAAAATATACGTCCAAGCAGCGGCGAATGGTAAGAAGCCAAAGTATCTGAGTGATCCCGGTAAGATTAATCGTAGAATCGCAGAAACTATGTTCGAGGTTTTGTGTTCGGAGGAGCCTTACCATTATCTTGATGCTACAGCGTCTGACACACTGCAGGTCCTTCGCCGAAACTATCAGATGTATGGTATCGCTTTAAATCAACGCGTCGCTTGGGAATTGCGTAAAAACCTTGTTTTTGAGCCCTTTGTGGGAACTGTGATATGTAATACGTTGATTTGGCTATTGCGAGCTGTCTCGGGTTTAGATATTAAACGCCGGTCTGGTCAAGTAGAACGTATTGTTTTACCGAAAGAAATAATCTTTTCAGACCTAGTGGAAGAAATTCGTAGTAGAGAGTGGCAGGAAGGGGATCTTATCCCGTATATAAGGAAAAATGAGTGGCTAGTTACAAAATACTCCCCTTACTTAATGGACGAGTTACAACGAGAAATGCATTTTAAAAACGAGGTTGATCTTAAAGGTGCCCTGGAATTCTTGGAGATGTATCAGTGTGTGACTATTTCTCTTGAGAATTAATGCTGAAAATATTTCACGTTGTTTAAGACGAGAACGACTGCTATAGTGCTATAGGAACTGAGAAAATTTATTTTGAGGAGGGACTTATTTGATCTTAAAAGCATTAAAATTGTACAGCGACGATATAGTTAATGAGGTACATCACTTAGAGCAGATTTGTAACCAAGAAGATCATCTTAAGGGGACCATTTTTGTCGATACAACGATGAATTTTAACCAGGACATGAATAGCATTTTTCTCCTGTATAACGGAAAACAGTTAATCAGCATGCTAACGATGTTTGTACCAACACAACATGAAGCAGAAGTCACAGCCTTGACATTGCCCTCCCAGCGAGGCAAAGGACATTTTAAGAGGTTATTATTTAGAGCCATTGAAGAACTCAATAAGTATGAAATCCCCGAAGTGCTTTTTGTGATTGAGAGTCTATCCATGACAGGTAAACATGTTGTCAAACAACTAACAGCTCAGTACGAATATACCGAATACTGTATGAGATTAGATCAGAGTCACTATGTACCACTGGCCGTAAATCGCTTGAAATATCTCAAACCGAGAGTAGAAGACCTAAATAAACTGATCGATTTAAGCATGGAAATATTCGATGATAGCTACGAAGATGCTCAAGGTATGATTATGAATATTTTCCAATCTGGTACTCGTAGCCAATACCTGGGAAGCCTGAATCATGAAATTATTGGAATGGGATCATCAAGCGTTCATGACGATGAAGCGTCAATATTTGGCTTTGGAATTACACCGCAATTTCGGAGTAAGGGGTATGGGTATGAGCTGATTCACCTAATTATCGAGCAACTAAGAAAGTGTGGTATCCGGGAAATCGTCATTGAGGTTGATAGCACCAACACACACGCGTTCAAGCTTTATCAAAAGATGGGCTTTCAGATAGAAATAGCTTATGAGTATTATCGGAAAAAGACTCAGTGAGATGGGAGTTTATTTCGGCTACCACTAGATAAATAGTTTGAATTAGAGTAAAATCAAGCAGTGAAACCTTTGATGACAGGTGTTTAACAATCTTTTGATTATGAAAGGAGCTTATATGGAGCTTATAGCGGGTTTAATTGATTTCATCTTACATATCGATATCCACCTAGTTGAAATGATTAAGGATTACGGTGCTTGGACCTATTTGATACTTTTTATAATTATTTTTAGCGAAACTGGATTTGTGGTTACACCCTTCCTTCCCGGAGACTCATTACTTTTTGTCATCGGCGCTTTAGGCGCTTCAGGTGCCTTGAACTTCAAATTAGCCCTGCTACTCTTGCTGATTGCAGCGATTATGGGGAACACCGTCAATTACTTTATTGGTAGAATACTTGGCGATAGAATCCTTGCCATGAGAAATTCCCGCATCATTAAGAAAGAATATCTTTATAAGACCCAAGCCTTTTATAGAAAGCATGGAGGCAAGGCTATCATTCTATCTAGGTTTATACCAATCATACGGACTTTTGCGCCTTTTGTTGCTGGAATCGGTAAAATGAACTTCTTGAAGTTCAGCTTATTTAACCTAATAGGTGGAACAAGCTGGGTGATGTTATTTATGTTTGTAGGGTATACTTTTGGTAATATTCCAGCGGTGAAACATAATTTCACGTATGTCATATTTGCCATTATATTTGTTTCGTTACTACCGACTCTTGTTCCTTATATTCGGAGCAAAATCAAATAAGCTCGCACATAATACGCTAGATCGTCTATCAACGCTCTAGCTTCTTTGTTTTCCTGATTTGAATCCTCACTTAGAATGTAATAAGATATAATTCAGTGACTATCGAACGTTGACAAGGATAAGGTGAGTATTTTGCCACTACCTGAAAATAATTTGTTGTTTGGATTTGCACCAAAATTAACGATTGAACAGCAGGACTATGTGAACGCGATATTTGATTATCAATTAGTTATGGTGAACGCGAGAGCAGGAACTGGAAAGACTACACTGGCCGTGGCTTGCGCCAAAATATTTAAAAAACCTCTGACCTATATATTTAATCCAGTCCAAGAATCCTCAATGGGTTTTAGACCCGGGACGCAATCGGAGAAAGAAAGTATTTATCATCAGCCTCTCATAGACGCTCTCTTAGAGATCAATGAGAATCCCATCCAATGTGTCTATAATGAGGAAGTATTGGAAAATGAAGCACTACGTAAAAAAGTCACTGTAAAACGAGTGAGCGATAAAATTTGGTGTTACCCCAAGAGCCCCTTATTCCTGAGAGGAACTAATCTTAAAGACATGACCATTATCATTGATGAATGTCAGAATTTCACGCTCATGGAATTACGTAAAATATTTACTCGCATCCATGATTCATGTAAAGTCATTTGCATCGGGCATTCAGGGCAAATTGACATTCCTGTCTCAAAAAGCGGTTTTGTTCCTTATATGGAACATTTTAAGGATCAGCCGTATTGCAAGATTGTTACCTTGACGAAGAATTTCCGTGGGGAATTGGCAAATTGGGCAGATACCTTAAAATGTTAGCTGACAGTAATTTAATAGTTATTAACGTATTGATGGAGGATGGCATGGAAGCACAAGCAGTCAAACGAATTTACGTCGAAAAAAAGTTGGGCTATGACATTGAAGCCAAGGCACTCTATAATGATTTATTGGAGAATGTTGGCATCAAAAGGTTAGAGGACTTGAGAGTCCTTAACCGTTACGATATTTCGGGTATATCTGATGAGGAGTTTGCTAAGTTTCTGCCCATTGTTTTTGCTGAACCCCCGCTGGATCTGGTGACTGAAGAGGTTCTGGAAATTCCCCCTAAGGATCTGGTCTTTGCCATGGAATACCTGCCTGGTCAATATGATCAAAGGGCGGATTCGGCAGCCCAATGCGTCCAAATTTTAACGCAGAAAGAACGTCCTAATATTTCTTCGGCTAAAGTGATCGTCCTTAAAGGTCAACTTTCTGCTGAAGATTTCCAGAAAGTAAAGGCTTACTGTATTAACCCTGTCGAAGCTCGAGAGGCTTCTCTCGAAAAGCCAGATCATCTGGAATTTGAGGCAATTATTCCACCTGATGTAGAAATAATCCATCGCTTTGTTCTAAAAACGTCTCTTGAACTGGAAGCGTTTTACCAAGAAACTGGTTTAGCGATGAGTTATGAGGATTTGGTGTTCTGCCAGGGCTATTTCAGAGATACGGAGAAACGGAATCCGACGATTACGGAGATTCGAGTGATTGATACTTACTGGTCGGATCATTGTCGGCATACCACGTTTAATACTAGTATTGAAGAGGTTTCTTTTCCTGAAGGTGATTTTTCTAAGCCGATCACCACCGCTTACCAGGAATACCTGGCTTCTAGAAAATATGTCTATGGTGAAAATTCTTCGATTAGAAAAGTCTGCCTTATGGATATTGGTGTTTTAGGGATGAAGGAACTGAGGAAAAGAGGGGTATTAACAGACCTCGATGAATCCGATGAAATCAATGCTTGTAGTATTGTGGTGAATGTGGATGTCAACGGTCAAAATGAAGAGTGGCTCGTGATGTTTAAGAATGAAACCCATAATCATCCAACAGAAATCGAACCGTTCGGAGGGGCTGCTACCTGTTTGGGTGGAGCCATACGGGATCCTTTGTCCGGCCGAACGTTCGTTTACCAGGCTATGCGTGTGACTGGGAGTGGGGACCCAAGGGAAACACTGAAAAATACCCTCTCAGGAAAGTTACCCCAAAGAAAGATCACTAGGGGTGCGGCGTCGGGATACAGTTCGTACGGTAATCAAATTGGAATTGCTACTGGACAAGTTACAGAAGTATATAATGAAGGCTTTGTGGCCAAACGTATGGAAATAGGTGCTGTGATTGCCGCTGCTCCCCGTAAAAATGTTGTACGCAAAGTCCCTATACCCGGCGATATTGTTGTTTTGGTCGGTGGAAGAACTGGCAGGGATGGGTGTGGCGGTGCTACAGGCTCATCTAAACAACACACTTGCGAGTCATTACTTACTTGCGGTGCAGAAGTCCAAAAGGGAAATGCTCCAACAGAACGCAAAATTCAGAGACTTTTTCGCAACGCGAACTTAAGTACACTCATTAAGCGATGTAATGATTTTGGAGCCGGTGGCGTTGCAGTTGCTATTGGAGAACTAACGGATGGTTTAGAAATCAACTTGGATAACGTCCCTAAAAAATATGAGGGATTGGACGGGACAGAACTTGCGATTTCTGAGTCGCAGGAACGTATGGCGGTGGTCATTTCAGCAGAAGACCTGGGAACGTTTGTTAAGTATGCTCAGCAGGAAAACCTAGAAGCGACGCTAGTCGCAACGGTTAGCGCTAGTCCCAGACTCAAGATGTTTTGGCGGGGACAGGCTATTGTTAATATCAGTAGGGACTTTCTCTATACCAATGGAGTTCAGCAAAAAACAAAGGTTTCGGTGACGCTGCCGGACGCTGGTCGTAACTATTTCAAGAGGTTGCCAGAAAGTGTGGAGCAGATATTAGGGGCTGATTCAAAAGACGTCTCCAGGCTTAAAGAAGCTTGGTTGGTCAATTTAGCGGATTTAAATGTTTGTAGCCAGAAAGGGTTAGTGGAGAGGTTTGATAGTAGTATTGGAATGTCTTCGGTTCTGATGCCGTTGGGTGGTAAGTATCAAGCCACCCCGGCAGAAGGCATGGTGGCAAAAATTCCTGTGTTATCTGGAGATACAAAGACTGCGACGATGATGACTTATGGCTATAATCCACAATTGGCGCTATGGAGTCCGTTTCACGGTGCCTTATATGCAGTTGTAGATGCTGTGACTAAGATTGTGGCCTTGGGTGGAGATTATAGCAAAGTACGGCTTACCCTGCAGGAGTATTTTGAAAGTTTGGGGACTGATCCCCAAAAGTGGGGCAAGCCCTTCAGTGCTTTACTTGGTGCCTTCTATGCTCAGAAAATGCTTGGGATCCCAGCGATCGGTGGCAAGGACAGCATGTCTGGAACTTTCATGGATTTGAAAGTTCCTCCAACCTTGGTGGCCTTTGCAGTGAACGTTACACTGGCAGATCAGGTTATATCCCAAGAGTTTAAAAGAATCGGTAGTCAAGTTGTCTTAGTATCAGCGGAGCGGGATGACCATGAAGTTCCGAATTTTGAACTTTTGATGAGGAATTATCAAAAGATCCACGAATTGATTCAGGCAGGCAAAGTCTTGGGAACCTATACCGTTCGTATGGGCGGCCTGGCTGCAGCACTCAGCAAAATGTCGTTTGGTAATCGAATAGGAATATCGCTCAACGATCAAACAGATTTAAGACGTTTGTTTACTGCAGACTATGGCTCCGTTGTCTTAGAAATTGGTGAAGCGGTCGATTTAAAAGATGTTTTCGGTGAGGTAGCGTATCAATTACTTGGACTCACTCAAGAAAAACCCGTGATCACGGTTCATGGAGTAGATATTGAGCTGAATAGTGCTTTAGAAGCCTGGGAAAAGCCGCTAGAGAAAATTTTCCCTACTCATACGGATAAAGTAGCTGACCCTGTCGTGTTTAGTTATGATCTTCGCAATACCAAAAAGCCCTCTATTAAAGTGGCCAAACCCAGAATCTTTATTCCTGTATTTCCTGGTACCAACTGTGAATATGATTCTGCTCAGGCCTTTGAGAAAGCTGGTGGCCTGGTTGAAACCTTGGTTATCAGAAACCTGAATGCTGCTGATGTCGAACAGTCCATCCAAGAGATCGTTCACAAAATTGAGCAGTCTCAAATCGTTATGTTACCAGGCGGTTTCAGTGCTGGTGATGAGCCGGATGGGTCTGGCAAATTCATTGCAGCTATGTTTAGAAATCCTAGGATTAAAGAGGCCGTCTTAGAGCTGATCAACCAGCGCGATGGATTAATGCTGGGGATTTGTAATGGATTTCAAGCGCTGATTAAGTTAGGCTTAGTTCCGTGGGGTAAAATTATGGATTTAACCGAGGATTCTCCGACTCTCACGTATAATACAATAGGGCGTCACGTTTCCTGCATGGTCCAAACTAAACTAGTTTCCAATTTATCTCCTTGGTTTAGTGGGGTTGAATTAGGTGAAGTACACACTGTGCCAGTCTCACACGGAGAGGGACGATTTGTTGCTTCTAACGAAGTGATTGAGAGGTTGAGGTCAAATGGACAAATTGCGACTCAATATGTCGATCTCAACGGTAACCCTAGCAATGATAAAAACTATACTCCAAATGGTTCCTACGAAGCAATTGAGGGCATTACTAGTCCAGATGGACGTATTCTTGGAAAAATGGCTCACTCCGAAAGAACTGGAAGGGGAGTAGCCCTTAACGTCCCTGGAAATAAGTATCAACCTATTTTCACCGGTGGCGTAAATTACTTCAGAGGATAACCCTGAGTGTCTGTCGAACTTATACTAAAGGGTTGATTGATTAATTGAAATAGGAGATGATTTTGTGAAGAGCCATTTTGAGAGTGCTATTATTGATGAACAGGGTAAAAAAATTGCCGTTGTTTCTGTCCAGCAGGCTGTATTGCATAACGCAGCGGATGCCAATTTGGTGATCAAAGCCTTGATACCTACCTTTGAGGGAGTTCCAGTCGTACTTGTGACGAAAAACAAAGAGGGGGCTCCGATTTATTACGGGAGATCAGACCTTGTCCTTCTCCTCGAGAATGCCGATCTCGGAGAAGCCTCATGGACTCAAATATCTGCGGAAATTGACTTAACGAATACTGCTTGCCCGTCACAATCTGGAATTTCAATTGATACTAAGTAATTGAGGGGTTCATGGACGCTTGGACGAACTTACGTAAAATACTACACGTCGATATGGATGCTTTCTACGCTTCTGTAGAACAGAGGGACAACCCGTCCCTGCTTGGTAAGCCGGTGGTCGTAGGGGGCAGCCGAAACAACAGAGGTGTTGTTTCGGCTGCCTCTTATGAAGCGCGTAAATTTGGAATTCACTCGGCTATGCCCATGGCGGAGGCTTATTGGCGTTGTCCCCACGCGGTTTGTTTGCCAGTAGACATCCCTAATTATCGGGAAGTATCGATGCAAATCAGGCAGATATTTTTAGCCTACACGCCCATGGTAGAGCCACTTTCGTTAGATGAGGCCTTTTTAGACGTTACAGGGTCTCTAAGCCTATTTGGTCCTGCTGAAAAAATTGCATCAGACATTAAAAAACGTATTCAACAGGAACTAAACTTGACAGCTTCTGTTGGTTTGGCTTCCAATAAGTTTCTGGCGAAGATTGCCTCTGACCTGCAAAAACCAGATGGGTTGGTCGTTGTACAGCCCGATAGAATTCAGGAATTTCTGGACCCACTATCTGTGGAAAGGATTTGGGGTGTTGGAAAAAAAACTGCTGAGCAGTTGCACACCCTAAATATTAGAACCGTTAGGGACTTGAGAAACTTTGATCAGGGCTATTTAACGAAGCTACTTGGAGTTATAGGTGGACAACTATATTTACTGGCTCGGGGGAATGATGATCGGACAGTGGCCAGTGATAGAGTGGTTAAATCTATTGGACGCGAAACGACTTTTGCCATCGATATTGCTGATCGGGATGCTTTAGAGACAGTGTTACTGAAACTATCCATGGATGTGGGACGCAGTGCACGTAAAGAGTTGCTGAAAGGCAAGACAATCAGCTTGAAAGTGCGGTTTAAAGATTTTAAGACGATCTCTCGTGCTCATACCTTAACACAGGCTAGTCATCTTGATGATGTGATTTACAGAGAGGTTTGTCACTTGTTAGGTGAGGTAGCACTAAGGCAGCCCGTTAGATTAATCGGTGTAACGCTCAGTAACTTGACTGATCAAGAAGAATGTCAACTCTCTTTTTTTACTGACGTGAAAAAAGACCGTGAAAATCTCACTAAGATCTTAGATTTAGTGAAAGAAAAATACGGAGAGTCCAGCATCACAAGAGCTAAACTTTTATAGAATAAATTAAACATGAAACATATAATTAAAGCATTGATAGCCTCCTGAGTTGATCGGGGGCTATCAATGCTTTAATTATATGTATTTACGACTATCTCTAAATAAATGAATGGGATCCTCACGGATTGAGGCATCATCCAATACACTATAACAGTTAAGATGCTTTTGGGGGGAGCGCCATTGAATGAAGTTATGGTTGAGGTGCAAAACGTTGGCATGAAATATCAATCCCTTAATGGGGAAATAACTGCTCTACAAAACATAAATTTTTCAATCAGAAATGGAGAGTTTGTCAGCATTGTTGGCCCGAGTGGGTGCGGTAAATCCACTCTCTTATCAATTATTTCGGGACTGTTTCCTTCTACTACTGGGGCTGTCTTACTTTCTGGGGAAAAGGTTACGGGAACTTCACGGAAAATTGGGTACATGTTACAAAAGGATCATCTATTTGACTGGAGGACTATTTACCAAAACGTTATGCTTGGCCTGGAAATAAGGAAGCTTGTAACACCAGCGGCAAAAGATCGCGCGCTAAAATTACTTAGAACGTATGGACTTTTTGAATTCAAAGATAAATATCCCAACCAACTTTCAGGTGGGATGAGGCAAAGAGTCGCTCTTATCAGAACTCTAATGACCGATCCTGAAATCCTGCTCCTGGATGAAGCCTTTTCTGCCTTAGACTATCAAACCAGACTTGTTGTGAACGAAGATATCTATGCCATCATTAAACAGGAACACAAAACAGCTCTACTGGTAACCCATGATATTGCAGAGAGTATCAGTATGTCAGACCGGGTCATCCTCTTATCTAAGCGACCGGGAACCATTAAGAATATTTACGAAATACATTTAAGTTGTGCTAACAGAACACCCATATCCTCGAGAGAAACACCTGAGTTCCAGTCGTATTTCCAAGAGCTGTGGAAGGGGCTGGACGTCCATGTTTAAACAAGGACATGAGAGTACCCCTGACGAGACTAAAAAATCCAACCTTTCTCTAGAGCATATTGAATACTTGCGGCGTGTCAGGATGGAAAAAATATATATACGGGTTATTCAATTTCTAATTGTGGTCTTTGCCTTAGGACTTTGGGAACTTTGCGCGAATGCTAAGATTGTCGATCCATTTATCACCAGCCAGCCATCGAGGGTCTTTAAAACGATGCTTAGATTATATGAAGAGGGGGTGCTATTTCACCACATAGGGGTGACCTGTCTTGAAGCGATCGTTGCCTTTGTGTTGGGGACACTCTTAGGAACGATGATTGCTATTATCTTATGGTGGTCAGAATTTTTGTATAAAATCCTAGAACCCTATTTAGTCGTCCTTAACAGTTTGCCTAAAATCGCCCTTGGTCCGGTGTTTATCGTATGGATTGGAGCAGGCCCTTCAGTAATTATTGTCATGACCCTGGCTATTTCATTGATTGTAACGACTTTGGAAGTGTTAAATGGGTTTCTAGCGATTGATGAAGATAAGATTAAACTTGTCCAAACCTTCGGAGGTACTAAGTTACAGGTACTTACTAAAGTGATCCTACCAGCGTCAGCTCCAACCTTCATTAATGCTCTTAAGATTAATGTCGGATTATCTTGGGTGGGGGTTATCGTGGGAGAGTTCTTAGTGTCCAAAGCTGGCTTGGGCTATCTCATCGTTTACGGTGGGCAAGTGTTCAAATTAGATCTGGTCATGACCAGTGTCATTATTTTGGGTGTAGCAGCGACGGTTATGTATCAGGGGGTGGTTTTACTTGAAAAAATATTATTAAGAAATAAAGTTTAAATGAGAATACAACAATTAGGTATTAAATTATGTCACTAAAATTATGTATTACGAGGAGGATTATATATCATGAGAACAAAGTTTATACTTATACCGATCGTATTAATGTTATGTCTGTCCTTAGTGTTATCAGGGTGTAGTAAACCACAAGTACTCACAAAAGTTAAACTTTCTGAGGTAACCCACTCAATTTTCTATGCTCCTCAGTATGTTGCTATGACGCAAGGTTTCTTTAAGGAAGAGGGTCTTGATATCGAGCTATCCAATGGTGCAGGTGCAGATAAGGTCATGACCGCAGTATTGTCTGGTCAAGCTGATATTGGTTTTGCCGGACCGGAGGCAAGTGTCTATGTCTATAACCAAGGCAAAGAGGATCATAGCGTGGTATTTGCTCAACTCACGACTGGAGACGGCACGTTCCTCATGGGTCGGAAAGCTGATCCTGACTTTAAATGGAGTGATCTCCAAGGAAAGACGGTTATTGGTGGACGCAAAGGTGGAATGCCCGCCATTGTCCTCCAGTACGTATTGAGCAAAAATGGTCTTACTGCTGGGAAAGATGTATTCATTGATACCTCTATGCAATTTGCAGCGATGCCTGGTGCCTTTATCGGAGGGCAAGGGGACTACGCCATAATCTTTGAGCCGACTGCATCAAGTATGGTGAAGGAGGGCAAAGCCTATATCGTGGCTTCTCTAGGAAAGGAAAGCGGTGAAGTTCCCTATACCGCCTATTTTACTAAGAAAAGTTCTATCGATAGTAATCCCGAGCTTCTTCAAAAGTTTACTAATGCAATTTATAAGGGCCAACGATGGGTAGCAAATCATACTCCCGAGGAAATCGCTCAGGCTATTAAGCCTCAATTCCCAGAGGAGAATGAACAGGTCCTGGTAAGCTCTGTCAAACATTATCAAGAACAAAACAGTTGGAAAACAGACCCGGTGCTCAGTGAAAAAGATTTCTATCTCCTTCAACAAATTATTAAGGATGCGGGAGAGCTAGATAAGATCGCGCCATATGAAGAAGTTGTAACCAAGAAATTTGCGGAAATTACCATGAA
This sequence comes from Desulfosporosinus sp., assembly GCA_035648035.1. GTDB lineage: Bacteria > Bacillota > Desulfitobacteriia > Desulfitobacteriales > Desulfitobacteriaceae > Desulfosporosinus. The sequence goes on from DASRMG010000294.1 coordinate 39,361, forward strand.
AAACATCAAATGATAGCTAAAAGACCAGCTAATTAAAGTCAATAGTTTGTTTGCATAATTGCCTAATTTTGGTTTCAGAAAAAAGGTTATAACAAATAAGCCATTGAAAAATCCGAACAATGACTAAATCTACCCATTGATCGAAGTCTTAAGCGGCTGCAG
>DASRMG010000295.1:0-23911 GCA_035648035.1 Desulfosporosinus sp.
ATCCAAGATACAAAACGGACTCGGTTTAACCCGCAAGAGTGCAAACAAGATGGCTATGGCCGTTAACGCCCGTTCTCCTCCCGATAAGAGGGAAAGGAGCTGTGCTTTTTTACCGGGCGGTTGAGCAATAATCTCAACCCCTGTTTCTAACACATTTTCCGGGTCTACTAACTGAAGCTCAGCGTTTCCTCCAACAAAGAGTTCCTTGAAAACTTCCTGAAACGCCGTATTAACAGCATGAAAACTTTGTATAAACCGTTCACTCATAGTCTGATCCAGTTCGGAAATCACTTGGCGCAAGATCTGATTCGCTTCGACGAGATCATCCTGCTGAGCTGACATAAAAACCTTCCTGGCTAGCATTTTCGGATATTCTTCTATAGCGGCTTGGTTGATTGGGCCTAAAGCGTCAATTTGTTGTTTAAGCGCTTTCACCCTTGGCCACAGGACCACCCTTTCTTCTTCAGTCTGATAAGGTATAGCCTCTTCCCAGCTGAGAGAAAACTCCTCAACTAGACGAGTTTCCCCGGCTTGACTCTCGGTATCGTAGCGAACCACGCGCAGCTCATTGGCATGGAGGCGTTGTTCCAGCGCATGTTCCAACTGACGCTTAGTCTTTATCTCCTGCTCCAGTTCGAGCGTATGTGCTGATAAACCCTCTCGCTCTTGTCTTCGTTGCATTAAGGCGTATTGCTGTTCCTCTTGGTCAAGTGTGTGTTGCTTCAATTGCTGGTCTAACGTCCCCTGCTCCTTTTCAATCACCTGGCAGTTTTCTTGAAGACCCAACTGATTCTGTTTTTTGAGTTGAAGGTTTGAGTTATTTTCACGATAGTTCGTTTGTTCGTGTCCCAATTGCTCAGTGCCCTGAGTTAATTCTTGCTCCCACTTGGCTAGGCGGATTTTCTCCTGGGTGAGTTGCTCCCCATACTCTTCTATCTCACCAATTGCCGCTTTAGCTGCTTGCTCCCGTTGATTCAACGATTCACGCAAATCAACCGATAATATTTCCGCTATTTTCGCGCGTTCTGTCAAGCTTTTTAAACGAAGGCAAAGTTCATCTTTTTGGGCGACGTTTTCCTGGTTCCGATGATCTAACCCTAATAAATCACGCTCAAGCCGCCTTACCTGGCTTAAACCATTCTCGTGTAACGCCCCAAGCATAACCTGATGCTCTTTGTCTTCCCGTTGCTTAAGGCTTAAATTCTCCATGGCCACCTGAATTTCCCGCAAGCGAAGATCAATCTTGGCGTATTCTCGTTCTTCCTTGACCAGCTCTTTCTCTAGCCGTATCAACGCCACACTCAAGGCGTCAATTTCGCGGGAACGTGCGAGTAAATTTCCACCTTTGCGCTGAATACTGCCTCCACTCAGGGACCCTCCCGGATGAACTTGGTCCCCTTCTAAAGTGACAATACGCAGCCTATACCCAGATGCTTTGGCAATTCGAGTCGCGGCATTCATATCCGTGACAACAACAATACGCCCGAGAAGAAACTCCAGCGCTGGCTTGTATAACAGATCATAAGTAACCAGATCGACAGCAATCCCAATATATCCGGGATCTCGTTCTACTGCAGTGCTCACAGACATCCGGTGCCCCTGTATAATATCAAGTGGCAGGAAGGTGACTCGTCCGAATTGATGGGACTTTAAATAAGCAATGGCAATTTTCGCCGCCTTTTCATGCTCTGCTACAACATTTTGTAAGCCAGCTCCAAGCGCCGTTTCCAAGGCCAGTTCATATTTCTCCTGCACCGTAATCAGATCAGCGACGGTCCCACAAAGTCCAAGACAATCCTTAATCCCCTTTTTCTTGGCCAGCATGACCTCGCGCACCCCGCGTTGATAACCTTCCAAGGAGTCTTCTAACGATTGCAGCGCATTTCTGCGGGCTCTTGATTGGTCAGTGTGGGTTTTATGCCTCTGAAACTCACTGTTTTTCTCTTGTTGTAGTCCTTTTAGCTGATCACGTTCTGTCCTGAGCCCTAACATTTCTCCCGTTCTAACTTGAGCTTGTTGTTCTATTTGCCGCAGTTCCTTTTCCTGATCTTGACGAGTTTGGTTTAAGGCTTGACGCTCTGTTGCTTTGATCGCTTGCTCTTGACCTATCTGAAGAACAAGTTGTTCCAGGGATTTCAGAGTGTGCTGAGCGCCGGTCAATTCATTGGCAGAATGAGCTTGGTCGGACAAGGCCTGAAAAAGGTCAGCTTTAATTCGGTCAATATCTTCTGCTAGACGACTGTCTCGAACAACGTTTAGCGTCTGTTCTTGGTCCGAGACCTTGCGCTGTGATTCTTCAACGGTAACCTTTAAAACCCCTTGCTTGGTGCGAAGGGTATCGATCCGTTCTTTCAAACGTTTAATTTTTTCCTCATCAACTTGGATTTCCTCGATTAACCTTGTAATTTGTTCCTCTAGGTACTTGAAACGCTCACTGCGAATACTTAATTCATGTTTTAAAGCATCGCTGGCTTGCTCTGCCTGAAAACCCACTCCCTGAAGTCTTTGTAAGTCTTCCTCTATTTTCTTCAAGAGAACCTTCTCTTCCAAATTTTTACTTTCTTGAACGCCCAATACTGCTTGAGCCTCTATTAAACTGGCTTGCAGAGTTTCTGAATCCTTTGAAGCTATGTACAATTTCTGCTTGCCCTCAGAGATGTCTAGAACCGTCAATTGGATTTCTAGGCGTCTTTGTTCAGTAGAGAGGGAAAGGCTTTGTTCGGCCACTTGGGCTTGGGCAGCCAGAGGAGTCAGTTGTCCCTCAATCTCTCGCACGATATCATCGAGGCGTTGGAGATTCAAGATCGTTGCATCAAGACGCTTTAAGGCTTCACGCTTTCTGTAACGAAACTTGGTAATTCCAGCAGCTTCTTCGATCAGTGAACGACGTTCTTCCGATTTCAGGTTTAAGATTTCCTCAACCCGCCCCTGCCCAATGATCGAGAATCCTTCTTTTCCAGCTCCTGTATCCATAAATAGTTCCTGAATATCTTTGAGCCGGCAGGAGGCATTATTAATCAAATATTGCCCATCGCCATCACGATAGACTCGTCGAGTAATCGTGATTTCTCGAAAATCCAACGGGAAAATACCCGTTGTATTATCAAAAATAAGAGAGACTTCAGCCATGCCGACAGGGCGACGCTGCGTGCTCCCAGAAAAAATCACGTCTTCCATTTTAACCCCTCTGAGGCTCTTAGCACTTTGTTCCCCCAGAACCCAACGAACTGCATCGGCGACATTGCTTTTGCCACTTCCATTGGGACCCACAATGACGCTTAATCCATGGCCTAACTCTAACTTGACACGATCAGCGAATGACTTAAATCCCTGAATATGAATTCCCTTCAAGAACACTGGGAAATTCTCAGGTTTAGCCATCATCCTCACTCTCCCAGTGTTCCAACACCTGCTTAGCAGCATGTTGCTCCGCTTCTTTTTTCGTACGTCCCACACCTTGCCCCGTTAACGTTCCTTGGAGAAACACACCCGCTGTGAAGGATTTATTGTGATCAGGTCCTTCTTCAATTAAGATCTGATAGCTTATTTCCTTCTCTTCCCGTTGTGCCTTTTCCTGTAACACAGTTTTATAGTCCCCGTAGTTCCCTTCAGCGACTTCGTTGATGGACGGTTTGAGCATCTCCAGAATAACCCGGCGAGCTTCATCCAGGCCATATTGCAAGTAAATCGCTCCAATGACTGCTTCCCAAGCATCCGCTAAGATGGAGGACCTCTCCCGGCCTCCGGATACCTGCTCCCCTTTGCCTAATAAAAGCTCTTGTCCCAGCTTAATGTCATGTGCTTTGTGGGCGAGAGTTGTTTCATTGACGACTGCAGCTCGCATTTTTGTGAGCTCACCTTCTGGACGATCGGGATAACTTAAATATAAATACTCCGCAATAACAAAGTCCAAAATCGCATCGCCCAAAAACTCAAGACGTTGGTTATTTTCTTTACCGAACTGCGGATTTTCGAAAACATAAGAAGGGTGCGTCAAAGCCATGCTAAACAGCCGATTGGGTGGGGTCTGCAAGCCCAATCGCTTGGCTAGTTTAAGACCTGTTTCTCGTTTCAACGAAGTCAACTTTTCGACCATTTATTAAGATCTCCTTACCTTAGACAAATTTCCTTAATACGATGGTCGCATTATGCCCACCAAACCCTAAGGAATTAGACATTGCCACATTCACGACCTGTTTGCGCGCTATATTTGGGACATAATCAAGATCACATTCGGGGTCTGGCTCTCCATAGTTCGTCGTTGGCGGGATAGCGCCTCGTTGAATACTCATTGCACAGATAATCGCTTCGATCGCCCCAGCTGCCCCCATTAAATGTCCCGTCATTGATTTAGTCGAACTGATCGCTACCTTCGACGCAGAACTGCCAAGCGCACTCTTAATGGCGGTGGTTTCAGTGGAATCGTTGGGCCCTGTGCTGGTTCCATGGGCATTGATGTAGTCAACGTTTTCGGGCTTGACTCCCGCGTCCTCTAAGGCAAGTCGCATTGCACGTGCCGCACCGGCTCCGCCGGGTCTAGGGGTCGTAATATGATAGGCGTCAGATGTGCTTCCATATCCGGCCAGTTCAGCATAAATGTGGGCACCACGAGCCTCTGCGTGTTCTAAGGATTCTAGTACCAAAACCCCTGCTCCTTCACCCATGACAAAGCCACTGCGTCGTTTATCAAAGGGTCTGCTGGCTTGTTCAGGATGTTCTTTTTCAGTTGACATTGTCTTTGCGGCACAAAAACCTGCGAAGGCTAAATGTGTAATCGGCGCCTCAGTGCCTCCACAAAACACAACATCTGCTTCACCGCGTTGAATAATCCGTAAGGCTTCCCCAATGGCATTGGTAGCCGAAGCACAGGCCGTAACAATCGTCATACTAGAACCCTGTAGGCCAAACTCGATCGACAAATGCGCGGCTGCCATGTTGCCAATCAACATGGGCACAAAAAACGGGGTCACTCGATTGCTACCCTTAGCCATGAGCACCTCTTTTTGTTCTTCGAACGTTGTCACGCCACCAATTCCACAGCCCATAACAACTCCAGCACGTTCTTTGTCTACTTTCTCTAAATCCAGTCCAGAATCTTGTAACGCCATTTTAGCGGCCGCCATAGCAAATTGGGCAAAACGGTCCATGTGGCGACTTTCTTTCTTATTAACCCAATCTGTTGGTACGAAATCTTTGACCTCACCTGCAACTTTAGTCGGTAAATTAGTCGTATCAAACCGGGTCAATAGGCCTATACCCGAGTTTCCTTCAATTAAATTATTCCAAAATTCATCCAGTTGGCTTCCGACGGGAGAGACAACACCCATTCCCGTAATCACTGCGCGGTGTTTCAACGCTCTTCCTCCTTTAAATTAAGTATTCCGTTTTTAATATCCCTAAAAATTTCATGAACCGATAAAATATCATTAACTTTGTGCACATTCGCACCGGAAAATATAAGGCCATCCTTCACGTCACCCTGTTGCGCCAAGTTTAAGCGGCTCATGATGCAAAAGTTCCTCTCACACCGTTTAAGGCAATGGTCACACGCCTTCGGCCTGAAATCGGCTTTTTCATCGAGCGACTGCGTGAAAGGATTCCTAATGCCCCGCCCCGGTAACCCCACCGGGCTGTGAACGATGACGATGTCCTCTTGAGTCGCCTTTAACATGGCTTTTTTCCAAGCATCCGCTGCACTGCTCTCTTTGCTAAGTGCAAACCTCGTTCCCATTTGCACGCCATTTGCGCCAAGTTTCAGGGTCCTCGCGACATCTGCTCCATTGACGAAACCGCCTGCGCCTATGACAGGAATATTGACCGCTGCAATGACCTCGGGTAAGATTTCGTGTATGGAACGATCCGTCCCTAAATGACCGCCAGCTTCTAACCCTTCCACAACTACGGCTGCCGCCCCAAGCTTTTGAGATAATTTCGCGAGTTTAGCCGATGAAACAATTGGCACGATCGGAATACCCTTTTCTTTACCCCAAGTGAACATGTCCCTCGAAAAACCAGCGCCAGAAACTAAAAGATCAATCTTTTCATCAAACGCCGCATGAACCAACTGAGCAAATTCGCTGACCGCAAACATCACGTTTACCGCAATAATTCCTTTGGTAAGTCGTCGCGCTTCGCGAATTTCCTCTCTTAGTTCCTCCACAGACAGACCACTGCCTGCAATGGTTCCAATTCCTCCTTCCTCAGCAACTGCTGCTGCAAGGGGGGCCATAGATATCTTAACGGCCATTCCTCCTTGAATAATAGGGATTCTGGCCACTAAATCAGCAATACGAAGCTCGGGTATTTTCACAGATGTTCCTCCTATCTACCTCTAAGTGCTCTTGTAAACCTACGCATGGATCCTTTAGCAGGAGAAAGAATATTTCTTAAAAGAAAGTCCCGCAACTGAGTACGGGACCTTTTTTAGGTTATCGCCTTTCAAGACTCATACTTCTTCAAGTAGGAGTTCCATGCTGGACTTCCGGTGAAATTTTGCCCAGAAGTCCAGCTGTTTAAACTGAATGGGTTTACTTGTTTTCCTTAATGTAGTTGACTGCATCCCCGACTGTCCGAATTTTTTCGGCTTGCTCATCCGGAATATCCAAGTCGAATGCCTCTTCTAGCGCCATAATTAGTTCTACGATATCCAAAGAATCCGCATTTAGCTCTTCAAAGGAGGTCTTCTCGGTTACCTCTACTCCATCAACTCCAAGTTGTTCGACGACGATGGCTTTTACTTTCTCAAAAACTTCCATGCTGCTTCTTCACCTCCTTTCGCAGAAATCCATAGGGTAAGGTCCCTGCTATATTTCCATACCCCCATCGACACACAACGTCTGTCCTGTTATATAAGATGCTTCGGGGGACACAAGGAATCTAACCACTTTAGCCACGTCCTCTGGCTTTCCCAGACGCCCTAGGGGGATTGCCCGCAAGATGTCTGTTTGCGTCCCTTCTGCTAATGTTTCCGTCATATCGGTAGAAATATACCCTGGAGCGACTGCATTGACCCGAATTCCACGCGAAGCGAATTCCTTGGCGATGGATTTAGAGAATCCAATGATCCCAGCTTTAGCTGCCGCATAATTGGCTTGTCCTGCATTACCCGATAGACCCACGACCGATGAAATATTAACGATGACGCCTGATCGTTGTTTAAGCATCCCTTTACTGACCGCTTTAGTGCAGAGGAAAACGCCTTTGAGATTCGTCGCCAAGACCGCATCCCAATCCGCTTCTTTCATGCGGAGTAGCAACGAATCTCGCGTGATCCCAGCATTATTGACCAGAATGTTAATCTTGCCAAAATGCTCTAAGGTGGTTTTTATTAGACGGTCAACATCAGCGGCTTGACTGACATCCGCTTGGACTGCAAGGCCTTCTCCGCCAGCCGCACGGATCAATTCAACGGTTTCCTCTGCTTTATCGACACGTCCTGCGTAATTGACAATCACTTTCACACCAGCTCCTGCCAACTCTAGGGCAATGGCGCGTCCAATCCCACGACCGCTTCCAGTAACTATGGCAACGCTATCATTCAGCATCATTTTAACGACTCTCCTTCAAATATGCAAGTGACTTTTCTAAAGAAGCCTTATCTTCTACTCGTAAGAGATTAGCACCTGGGGCTATTTTTTTCACCAAACCAGTCAGAACTTTACCAGGACCGCACTCTACAAAGGTATCGACCCCTAATTCCACAAGATGACGCACAGATTGCTCCCAACGAACGGCACCACTCACTTGCTGCACCAACGTGCTCACCGTACGTTCCGCTGAGATAACCTCAGCCGCGTCAATATTTGCAATCACTGGGCAACGTGGAGTCTTCCATGAAACGCCCTCTAAAACTGGTTGCAATTCAGTCCCTACTTTCTCCATGAGACGAGAGTGGAAGGGCCCGCTCACAATGAGCGGTATCGCACGTTTAGCCCCGAGTTCCTTCGCGATCTCTATAGCATAGTTGACCGCCGAGGCTTCTCCAGAAATAACCACCTGTCCTGGACAATTGTAATTGGCGGGTGCGACCATGCCATGATCTGCTGCTCGACGGCAAGCCTCTTCTACCTGATCAGCGGCTAGACCCAATATGGCAGCCATTCCCCCTCCGGTCGGAACGGCTGCTTGCATGAGCTCTCCACGTCTTCTCACCACACGTAGTGCCTCCGCCAAATCCAGACTACCAGCCGCTACATGCGCGGAATATTCGCCCAGGCTGTGCCCAGCGGCATAATCCGGTTCAATTCCCGCCTCAGAAAGAAGCTGCCAAGCTGCAACACTGACCAGTAATATTGCCGGTTGAGTCCAAGCCGTCTGTTGAAGTTCTTCTGCGGGTCCCTCTGACAATAAATTGATAAACTGACTACCTAGAATCTCGCGAGCCGTCTGCTGTGCTCTCCCACCGCTAGGGGTATGAAATAATTCATTTCCCATACCGACATACTGAGATCCTTGTCCTGGAAAAATAAAGGCTAGTTTACCCAAATGACGATTACCTCCTCTCCCCAAACCTTGCTGCAAGTCGCTCAAATTCTCGTTGTGCAGATTGCATAATGTCCTGAATAATATCCGCTACAGGTTCAATGCGATTAACGGCACCAGCAATTTGACCCGCCATGATTGAACCGTTTTCAATATCTCCATCTACCATGGCTGACCGCAATCGTCCGACGCCTAATTCTGCAATCGCATCAGGCGCCATGCCGTCTCGTTCATATTGATCAATATCACGGGTAAAGCGATTTTCCAAACATCGAACAGGATGACCTGTTGAGCGACCTGAAATAACCGTAGCACGGTCCCTGGCTTTTATAATTTTATTTTTTATAAAGGGCGAGATAGTGCATTCTTCTGCACACATAAAACGCGTCCCCATTTGCACCCCTTCAGCGCCTAGGGCTAAAGCCGCTACTAAGCCTCGGCCCTCCATAATGCCGCCTGCTGCAATGACCGGAATTTTCACCGCGTCGGCCACCTGGGGAACGAGAGGGAAGGTTCCAATTTCGCCAATATGTCCCCCCGACTCCATCCCTTCCGCAATCAGCGCATCAACCCCTGCCTTCTCTAGGCGTTTAGCCAACGCGACAGAGGCTACCACGGGAATCACTTTCGTCCCCACGTCTTTAAGCATGGGCACGTATTTTCCGGGATTCCCTGCGCCTGTTGTAATCACCGGGACACGCTCTTCTAAAATTACCTGCATAACATCATCCACGAACGGGGACATAAGCATGACATTCACGCCATAAGGCTTCTTCGTGATCGCTTTAACTTTTTTGATTTCCTGACGCAACCAGTCCGCAGGGGCTTGTCCAGAACCAATAATACCTAATCCACCACTTTCTGAAACAGCAGCGGCTAATTCTCCCGTTGCAACCCAAGCCATACCGCCTTGGAAAATGGGGTATTCTATCCCGATTAGGTCACAAATCCGCGTTTTAATCTTTGTATTAATCATACTTTCAACCCTGCTTTCGTCCATCTCAATACACAAGCTCCCCAAGTCAGGCCTGTACCAAATCCAACCATAAGGATGGTATCTCCTTCTTTTATGCGTCCTTCTTTTGAACACTCATCTAAGGCCACAGGAATAGAAGCTGCAGACATATTACCATACTTATTTAAATTTATAATAACTTTATCCGAGGAAATTCCTAGGCGCTTAACAGCCGCGTCAACAATGCGCATATTGGCTTGATGGGGGATCAGGATATCCACATCCTCTTGCGTTAAGCTAGCCTTCTCAAGGGCTTTTACCGCGACCTCCCCCATAATGCGAACTGCGAATTTATAAACTTCGTTGCCGGCCATGTGAACCGTGTGCAACCTCTTCTCAACCGTTTCCAAACTGGTCGGGTTCCTCGAACCTCCGGCTGGTTGACTGAGTAATTTCCCTCCCGAGCCGTCTGAACCTAATTCGAAACTTAAGAAACCAGAGTCCTCTGCAACCGCTTGTAAAACTGCCGCCCCTGCGCCATCACCAAACAGAATGCACGTTGAACGGTCTTCCCAGTTCAGTATTTTGCTCATCGTCTCGCCTCCGATGACGAGTGCCGTTTTATACATTCCCGTGGCAACGAACTGGCTAGCCGTTGCTACGCCATAGATAAATCCAGTACATCCCGCTTCTAAATCAAAAGCCGCAGCGTTCTTAGCTCCTAGCCGATCCGCAACGAGGCAGGCTGTAGCGGGAAACGCATAGTCAGGTGTGATTGTCGCTACAATGACGAGATCAACATCTTCAGGGGCTACCTTTGCATCCTCCAAAGCCCTCAACCCAGCTTGATAACACAATTCTGAAACAGGCATATCCTGCGGAGCAAAATGGCGTTCCTTGATCCCGGTACGCGATGTAATCCATTCATCGTTCGTATCCACAATTTTCGCTATATCCTCATTGGTCGTAACATTTTCAGGAACGTATGACCCTGTCCCCACAATTCCAACACTAAACATAGTCTCCTGTCCCCTTTTCTCTTTAGTAGGCATAGTACTTTACTTAGGGAGATCTTGTCTAATCTGTTCAATTAAACGAACGTTCACACATTCTCGGGCCACCCGGATGGCATTAAAGATGGCCTTTGTTTTAGAACTTCCGTGGCAGATAATACTTATTCCGTTAACACCCAGTAAAGGAGCTCCACCATATTCCGCGTAGTCCATCATCTGGGCGATCTCTTTTAAACCCGGTTTCACTGCCAGCGCACCTAGCTTGCGCACGAGGTTTGAGGTAATTTTCTCTTTAATAAGCTCAAACAATACACCTGCCAAGCCTTCACATGTTTTAAGCAAAACATTCCCGACAAAACCTTCACAAACGACCACATCCGCACGCCCATAGGGTACATCCCTGCCCTCTATATTCCCAATAAAATTGAGCTGCGCACCTTTAAGCAACGTATACGTCTTCTGAGTGAGTTCGTTTCCTTTACCTTCTTCGCTGCCTATATTTAGTAACCCCACGCGTGGATTGGGAATTCCTAAGATCTTTTCCGCATAGATGTTGCCCATCAGTGCATATTGACAAAGTTGCTCTGGTGACGCGTCCAGGTTGGCGCCGACATCGAGAATTAGTTTTCCGCCTTCGGCAGTTGGCAGGATCGTTGCAATGGCTGGTCGTTCAATTCCCTTAATACGCCCTAGGCCCAAGAGTGCAGCAGCCATCTGGGCACCGGTGCTACCTGCACTCACGACGGCATCAGCCTCACCCAGCTTAACCAACCTGGTGGCAACCACAATCGAGGCATCCTTCTTCTTCCGAACAGCATTCGCCGGATGCTCGTCCATCCCTATCTCCTCAGACGCTTCAACCAGTGATATATTAGGAGGTTTTGAGTCTATCAAAAAGGGTAGAATCTGCGCTTGTTTGCCTACCAAGATAAGCTGCAGATCAGGCCATGTTTTCGCGGCCATCAGCGTCCCTTTTATTATTTCCTCCGGAGCATAATCCCCGCCCATGGCATCCACAGAAATCCTCATCTATTCCATCTCCGTTTCCCGTACATCTCAACGATCTATGGCAAAAAGTACCCAATTCCCTCGAAGCACTTCCTCCGTACCCACACGTACAGAGACTTTAACCCAATATTTATCTTTCTTTCTTTTTAGCACTTTCCCCACCGCCACCACAACTTCGCCTAACTGAACTGGCCGCATGAATTTCAACTCGACACTTCCCGTCAAAGCCATCGGTGCATCAACTAAGGCAATCGCTAGAGAATTTGCTTGAGCAAATAAATAATGTCCACGAGCGACTCTTGCCTTTGCCAAAACCATGGTCTCCTTAATCATTAATTCTGAGCTAGCTCTCTCGCCAATCACAAGTTCTCGTAGTTCCCCGATTAATTCCTGGTCATCTAGCGACTTTAACGTAGAATACGCTTCTTGTGCTACGGCCCGGGTCCGTTCCCGTAGTTCAGGAATCCCTAAAGCACCACGATCTAACCGAATCGTTGAGACGCTCACCTTAAATCTTTGTGCAAGCTCATCATCGGTAAAGAATGGATGCTGGGCGAGCTCTTCCCCTAAGACCTTACGGCGTTCTTCTTTACTATAATGGTCCATTTATATCACCATTTCTTATCCTACTTGAAGGCGACGGCTATTGTACAAGACGTCGAGGTCTGAAGTCCTAAATTCGAACAACCAATATCTAATATCGCCTATAGCATTTGTGACCTGGTCACAATTATAAGCTATATCGGGACACTTTTCAAGAAATAACCTTGTCGATTGCTGACGAGCCTAAATGATCCACTTGATCCCTTGTAGGCGGTCTTCAGAATATAAAAACAAAGAACTCTTTTAAAAGAGTTCTTTGTTTTTTGCGTACTATACCTTATTCTCCAACTGCAATAACTACCTTAGAATTATAATACCCACAGCTAGGGCAGATATAATGAGGCATTTTTGGTTTATGGCATTGGGGGCATTCGATGTGGTTTGGTGCAGTTAGCTTCCACATAGCCCGACGTTTACGTACTCTAGATTTTGATTGGCGATGTTGCGGAACACCCATAATTACACCCCCTTTAGGTTCTCTAAAATTTATTAGTCATTGGGTTTCCAATTACCTAGTGCTGCGAATCGAGGGTTTATATCGTCTTCCCCGCAATGACACGGGGTCAGATTGCGATTTCCACCACAGGTTGAACATAATCCCTGACACTCTGCTGAACAAGTGAATTTCATGGGCAACGCTAACACAATTTGTTCAAAGATGCGCTCCTTGATATCGACCTCATCTTTGTCTAAAATGAGTGCTGTTTCTTGCAGATCTTCTGTCTCAGGAGTTCGGAAAATCCATTGGTCCTGAAAAGAAAGACTTAATGGATAGACGAACGTCTCCAAACAGCGTCCACACGACGCTTTAAGCTCCGTACGAATAGTCCCCTTAACCAGCAACGCTTTACTTGTGTTGTTCACCTCAAGTTGAACATGCACCGGTGTTTGGAACGAAAGGCCTTCAATTCCCAACTCTAAGGAAGAAAATTCTTCCGTTAAGTCGAAAAAAGCGCTTTCACCTTCCCTGTAACGAATCAAGCCTACATTTACTTTCACATTATCCACCCCAATACACATCCACTATTATAGTTCTCTCATTTTTCTTTGTCAAGGAGAACTCTTTACAGGACATGATCTATAGAAGGCGCACGCTACTTCATTCCCTTACTTTGTTAATTCAAGCGTATCCACCGCAATCATCAGTTCCTCATTTGTGGGGATGACAAGCACTCTACAACGTGAGTTTGTTTTGGAAACATCCACTTCTTCGCCCCGTACCTTGTTTTTCTCCAAATCAAGATCAATGCCGAAAAAGTCCATATCTTTGCAAACAGATGCCCGCATACTTATTGAGTTTTCGCCGACCCCTGCTGTAAAAATCAGAGCATCCACCCCGCCCATTATAGCGGCGTAAGAACCAATGAATTGCTTAACGTCATGTTCGAAGATATCTAACGCCAGCTGTGCGCGCATACTTCCTTGTTCCGCGGCCACTTCGATGTCTCTAAAGTCACTGCTGATTCCTGAAACCCCCAAAGCCCCACATTTACTATTCAGAAAATCGTTCATTTGATCCACTGTAAAGTTTTGTCGACACATGATGTAAGTAACAACTGCTGGATCCAAGGCTCCTGAGCGTGTTCCCATCAAAAGTCCATCTAAAGGCGTAAAACCCATCGAGGTTTCAACAGATTTTCCCCCCTGGATGGCAGCAATGGACGCACCGTTGCCTAAGTGACAGCTAATGATCTTCAGCTCTTCAATCGGTTTTTTGAGAAGAACGGCTGCACGCTGAGCGACATACTTATGGGATGTTCCGTGAAAGCCATATTTCCTAATCCCGAATTTCTCATAATACTCATACGGTAATCCATAGATATAACTAGAAGGCTTCATCGTTTGATGGAAAGCCGTATCAAAAACCGCCACTTGTGGAATCCCAGGCATCATCTTCTGGCACGCTTGAATACCTGCAATGTTGGGTGGATTGTGAAGCGGAGCAAGCTCGATACAGTCCTTGAGCTCTTGCAAGATGGAATCATCAATGATGACGGATTTAGCGAATTTCTCGCCCCCGTGAACAACACGATGTCCTACAGCATAAATCTCCTGTAAATCTTTAATGGCTCCGGTCTCAGGAGCTATCAATTGCTTGAGCACCAGTTCAATCGCTTTCGTATGATTTTCAATTTCTGTTTTAACAATCTCTTTTTCTTGTAAAGCAGTACAATGCGTCAGTACAGCACCCTGATTACCAATACGTTCTACTAAACCCTTAGCAATCGGGTTCTTAGTATCCATATCAATCACCTGATATTTGAGCGATGAACTTCCACAATTTAACACCAGAATTTTCATAAATTATTCTCCTTTAGTCTTTACTATAGGCTACTCTAATAATTTTTGGGCATGACTCATAAAATCTTCGCTGAAAAGCGCTTTAAGTGTAGCACAAAATTGTTGGTTTCTTCAACCCTTCCGGCGTTATTCTCCTGATTTCAGAAGATTTCGGCAATTCTTCAATCCTATTATTCCCTTAACCTAACTTCTAAGTCCAAGCATTCTTCCATATAAATTATGAAGGAAGGTGATCTGCTCATGTCCACCGTTGCCCGCGTCTTTGCCTTAAGTCTCCTGGCCCTCGGCATGTTTGTCTATCCCCAGGAGGTGCTTAGTTCTGCAGGTGGAGGGTTGACCTTATGGTGGAAGTTTGTCCTGCCGGCTTTGCTGCCCTTCTTTATTCTTTCCGAATTGCTCATGGCCGCGGGATTTGTTCATTTCCTTGGGGTTCTTCTCGAATCGTTTATGCGTCCAGTTTTTCGCCTTCCCGGAAAAGCAGCGTTCGTTGTGGCTATGGGCTACACGTCAGGCTTCCCAATGGGTGCGGTGCTGACTGCGCGGCTTCGTAAAGGTGGGGAGATTACACGAGTAGAAGGCGAACGACTCTTAGCCTTTACCAACAATCCCAGTCCAGGATTTATGTTGGGTGCCGTCGCCTCTGGCCTGTTAGGTAAACCGACACTGGGCATCATACTGGCTGGTTCTGTCTATCTAGCCAATCTGTTGGTCGGATTCCTCTTTCGTTTTTACCGTGTTACGCCTTCTCCTCCCATCTCAAACCGTTTACCTTCCTTCAAACGTGCTTGGCAAGAGATGAAAGAAGCACAAGGTAAAGACCGCCGTGCTTTAGGGAAAATTCTCAGTGATGCTATCAGTCAAAGTATCACCACCGTACTAATGGTCGCGGGTTTTATGGCCTTTTTTTCTGTCATTCTCCGGTTGTTAAATATCTGGCATATTACCGCATTTTTAGCGGCCCTTACCCATATCGTGATCACGGGAATGCCGTTGCCTATTCTGCAAGCTTTTTTCAATGGTCTTTTTGAGATGACCTTGGGCTGTCAATACACAATTAAAGTAGTTTCGGGTCTTAATTATCAAGTGGCACTTCTAACCCTGCTGATGGGTTGGAGTGGCTTTTCTGTGTTCGCTCAAGTGGCTGGTTTTATCAGTGAAACCGATTTACGCTTTGCTCCGTTCGTGGTGGCTCGCGCACTTCAAGGAATTTTCGCCTTGGGACTAAGCCAACTCTTCCTCCAGTTTGCGGATATACCCACTTCCTCCCTTGTTATTCAAGTTCCAAGTACCTCAGTGATATTCTGGAATACCTGGCAAGCAAGTTCCTTTATGTTTATGGGTATCATGACACTTCTATTGATCCTGGTCTTAGTACGACAAGCCAGAAGATAAAAACCACGATTAGACCCCCACTTTTTAGTGGGAGTCTAATTTATAGTGAGCTTAAAAGAGACAACGGTTACTTGTCCTTCTCTTTTTCAGGCTTACTCGTTCTTTCACGGTCTTCTTTGGCTAATTCCTTCAATTCCTCACGGTTTTTACGCAGGGATTGAAGCGTTTCGTACAAATTTTGTTCAACATGCTGAAGCATTTCATCAGAATATTGGACAGACCCAACTTTAACATCGCGTGCAAATACTTGCGCCTTCCGAACGATGTCTTCTCCATAAATCTGAGCCTGCTTAACGACTTCATTCTCTACGGCCATCTTATCGACGTAGGTTTTTCCTACATCCATGAGTTTCTGAGCTTCCACTTGTGCTTCATCTATAATTCGTTGCCGTTCTTTCAAGACCCATTTGGCATTCGTTATCTCTTCAGGCATGGCGGCACGAACGCGATCCAGTAATTCAAAAATCACCGTGTCATCTACCAAAACTTTCCCAGTCATAGGGATTTTAGTTCCATGATCTATAATCTCTTCCACTTCATTGATTAAACTCATAATATCGTTTTCCACGTATAACCGCCCTCTCGTCACATATCCATTCTCTGCAAATACCATACTTTAGTGTCACCATATTGCCCTGTTTTTCGAATTTCAAAAGGGTAGAAATCGCCATCTATTTCCTCGTCCTTAGCTGTTTCAGCGATAATAACGCCGTCTGGTGCTAAACAAACATGTTCCTTCAAATTTAAGATAGCCTTTAATACAAGTCCGCCACGATAAGGCGGATCCAGAAAAATAAGGTCAAAAACTTCATCAAAGTCTCTGTCTATGTATTGAAAAGCATCCAACTGGAGAAGTTTAGCCTTATGGCTAACGCCCAATTGTTCGATATTTTCCCGTATCACCTGATGTGCCTCACCACTCATTTCGACCAGAACCGCATCCTGCGAGCCACGAGAAAGTGCTTCCAACGCCAAGTTTCCGGTTCCCGAAAAAAGATCAAGTACGTGAGCATCTAAGACCTTATCCCCTAAAACATTGAAAATAGCGCCCTTTACTTTATCTGAGGTCGGTCGTGTCTGCATTCCTTCTACTGTCTTTAGTTTACGGCCACGCATCTCGCCAGCAATAATTCGCATTAATCCTCCATGTTACATTATAGCAGAGCATATTATGCTGTACAGTATGATTATTTAATCATAAACTTCTAATCCTAGTAAGTATACCACAGCATGTATAAAAACCTGCCTTAATTTTCCGTGTATATCATTTTTGTTTTTGCCAATACTAATTTTGCATTAGATGATTCATACAATTGATTCATACTATAAATCATAAAATGCATCTCCCCCATCCAACGCTTCCTTTCGTTTTTCCTCTCTCATCACTGGGGCTTTATAAACCCCAGTGACTTTTTAAATACGGCCACAAAAGGAGTAGAGACTATGAAAAAATCAGAACTTTATACCCACTACAATGTACAGCTTGATTTAGCCGTTGAAGCGCAAGAGCTCGTCCGAGGGGAAAGCGGGGCAGAAATCCCCGGCGTCCTAATGAATGTTGAAAACCTTGAACATGCTAAAGTCACCACAATTACCGTCGAGACAGATGAGGGATCCGCAGCGATTAGCAAACCCAAAGGGCAATACATTACCATTGATGCTCCTGAAATCAGAACCAATGATTATGATATCCACGAAGACGTTACCAACATACTAGCAGATCAATTAATTGCACTCATGGAGCTCAAAGATGACGCTAGCATTTTAATCATTGGATTAGGTAACTGGAATGCCACACCCGATGCCTTGGGTCCTCAAGTCATAGAAAAAACTATGGTGACACGCCATCTTTTCCAGCTCACCCCGGATGAATTACAAGGTAATATGCGCAAAGTTAGTGCCCTTGCCCCAGGGGTTTTAGGGATTACAGGAATTGAAACCGCTGAAATAATACGTGGAATCGTCGAACATGTCAAGCCAGATTTGGTGATTGCCATTGATGCGCTTGCCGCTGGCTCCCTTGAACGGGTTGGGACAAGTATTCAACTCGCTGATACTGGCATTCATCCTGGTTCAGGCGTAGGTAATCCAAGGGCTGGCATTAACGAAGAAACAGTGGGCTGTAAAGTCATCGCTATCGGCCTGCCCACAGTGGTCAATGCCTCTGTGATTGCCCACGATGTGGTGGAGGGAGTTTTTAAACAGTTCGTAACCAAACCAGAGTTATATAAACTTTACAAGGGCATAAAAACTGAAACATTTAGTAACATTATTGATGAAGTGCTTTCCCCGTTTCAAGGCAATCTAATGGTTACACCCAAAGAGATCGATGATCTTATAAAAATATCGGCTAAAATTATTGCTGGTGCCTTGGCGATTAGTCTACACCCTGGAATCGATCGTAAAGACTATGAACGTTATTTGCAATAAAATGAGTCAGGTTAAGGTGGGTAGGTCATGAATCATAGAAAAAGAAATATCATTATTGCAGCAATCATCATTGCCGTCTTGTATTTAATGAAGGATGGGATCCTTGCGGGGTTTGCCGATGGATTAGCAAAATAACTATATCCTTTTTGAAGAAAGCCTTTAGGCTTTCTTTTTTGTTAGATTGTCATAACAGTTCGCTGTCGACTAATGTATTCCTACCTTCTCTGGGGGGAACATCCTCTGCACTTCCTGAAATAGCAGCTCATACTTTTCGGGGTTTTTTAGCGCCTTCTGCGCCATCTGGTAGGCTTTCTCAACAAGTTGACCATCTCGGGATAGATCCGCAAGACGTAATTCAGCTAAACCATGCTGTCGTGTCCCTAACATTTCGCCAGTTCCGCGCAGTCGCATATCTTCCTCAGCGATCTTAAACCCATCCTCCGTTTGGCAGAGAATGTCTAAGCGACGACTATCACTGCTGCCTGAAGACAAGAAACAGTAGGACTGTTCTTTACCTCGGCCAACCCTTCCTCTCAGTTGATGCAATTGAGCGAGACCGAACCGTTCCGCCGATTCAATCACCATGACCGTGGCATTAGGTACATTGACCCCCACCTCAACCACGGTCGTTGCCACCAAAATATCCGTCTCACCGGCGTGAAACGACGTCATGATCGTTTCTTTTTCCGCGCCCTTCATTCTACCGTGCAGGAGGGCGACGCGACGGTTCGGGAACGTAACTTCTAAGTCTGTAGCACGCTGCGTTGCAGATATGAGATCAAGCGTTTCCGAATCCTCCACCAAAGGGCAAACAACATAAATCTGCCTTCCAAGCTTTATTTGATCCTCTATGAACTTTTCCATTTTAGGGCGGGAACGTTCAGACAATTTACGCGTTATGATAGGCTTTCGCCCAACCGGCATCTCATCAAGCACAGATAGTTGCAAATCACCGTAGAGGGTCAGGGCTAGGGTTCGTGGAATGGGCGTCGCGGTAAGAACTAATACGTGAGGACTTTCTCCTTTACTTTGAAGAAGCGATCGTTGCCGTACACCAAATCGATGCTGTTCATCCGTGACGGCAAGGCCTAACGCTTTAAAAACCACAGTTTCTTGTATAAGCGCATGGGTCCCTACAACGACTTGTGCCTCACCATTTGAAATCTTTGCCAAGATTTCTTCCCGCACACTTTTGCTCTGGCTGCCTAGTAGACATACAACAGAAACCCCCAGAGGGGTGAACATTTTCTCAAGTGATTGAAAGTGCTGTACCGCTAAAATTTCTGTTGGAGCCATCATGGCCCCTTGGTACCCTGATCCCACCGCGCGCAGAAGTGCCACCATAGCCACTGCCGTTTTGCCGGAACCAACGTCCCCTTGAACCAAACGTGCCATGCCTTGGGTTCTAGTCAGGTCCTGTAATATCTCTTGTATCACTCTTTCTTGAGCTGCTGTAAGATGAAACGGCAACAAATTGTAAAAACTCTCGATCTGTTCTGCGCCTCCCAATAAGGAGGGACTTCCTAGTCGTTCAATGCCTTGGCGTAATCTTGCAACCGCTAATTGCAAAAATAGGATCTCTTCCCAAACAAGACGCTGCCTCGCTTGTTCCAAGCTTGTATAATTCTCTGGAAAATGAATTTCTCGATGAGCGCGCGACCTTTCCATCCATTCCTGCAAGTCTTCTTGGGGTAGTATCTCTGAAAAACCTGAGTCCACTTGATCTAAGACACTTTGAATCAAGGTCCGTATCACTTTGGAGGATAAACGGGCGGTTTCTGAGTACACCGGTAAAATTGTTTGAGAACCCAGGTCATAGCCCGTCTTAAGGTCACTCACGGTAACCTTTTCAATATCTGTGGCCATCACTTCGGGCACCTGTTGTTTCCAGCGAACCTTTCCAGTGATAACTACTTGTGTTCCAACTGGATATTGTTTGAGAATATGTACTTGGTTAAACCAGGTTGCCTGGAACAAGCGCCCTTCTTGTTCAATACTCAACTTAATCACTTTTACCTTGCCATTGGTTATATTTGCCGCTACCACCTCTCCCTCAATCGTTGCCGTCTCACCCTCTTGCAACTCCGCAATCATTTGCTTATGGCGATCTTCATAACGACGAGGAAAATGTTGCAGCAAATCTAGCACATTATGGATTCCAAGCTTTTCAAGTTGCTTAACTCTTTCTGGCCCAACGCCTTTTAGGTATTGTAGAGACTTTGCTTGTAAATGCGTGTTTGACCCCTTCAACGCCTTTTCCAGAGGGATTTCTTGACTTTTTAGTACGCTCGCAGAATCAACTTTAGGTGAGCGTTTTTTATCTTGTTGTATTTGTTGTGTTTCTTCTTTTTCTGGCATTAGATGTTTCGCCGGTATTTCTCGCATCTTAGCACTTAGAAACTCGTTTTGCACTGGATCCCCTTGCGCATCCAGCGTAATTTCTTGCATAAAGCTCCGAAGTTCTGCAAACGCTTCTCTTCGTCTCAATGGGCTCCAGGTGGGATATTGGCGTGCCAATTCACTCAGCAAATCCATATCATGGACTGGAAATAGCTGTTTTAGCCGAGGGAGAATACCTCTCAAAAAGGTATTAAATCCGCCCATCACTCCAGTGTTTGTGAAGCCCTGTTTTTCTTCAGCCAAAAGTGCTCGCTGTAAATTATTCAAGACGATTTGTCTCTGAGTATCCATCATAGAAAATCAGCCTGAATTCGTCGTCCGGTTGGCGTCACAGCAAGACCTCCCTGTGCCGTTTCCTTCAAGGCACAGGGCATTTGATTGCCGATGTCGCCCATAGCATCAATGACTTCGTCAATCGGAATGGCGCTCTTTACACCCGAGAGTGCCATTTCTGCTGCAGCCATGGCAATGGTTGCCCCCGTTGCATTACGCTTGACGCAGGGAACCTCTACGAGGCCTGCCACAGGGTCGCAAACTAAACCAAGCATAGATTTTAGGGCAATCGCAGCGGCGTCTGCTGTTTGTCGGGGTGTACCTCCCGCTAATTCTACTGCCGCAGCCGCTGCCATAGCAGTTGCAGACCCTATTTCCGCCTGACAACCGCCCTCCGCTCCAGAAACGTTCGCACGTTCCGAAATGATCATCCCTAATCCAGCTGAGGTGAAAAGAGCGAGTATGAGTTCCTGATCAGAGACTTTGAGAATCTCCTCAACGGTTAATAGAACAGCCGGAATCACCCCGCAGGAACCCGCAGTCGGTGCCGCAACGATTTTTCCCATACAAGCATTCACTTCCGCCACTGCAAGGGCTCTAGCAATCACACCACTTATAGGTTCTCCAAGCAAGCTTTCTCCTGTTTTTCGCCTGGCCTCTACTTTCGCTGCATCGCCTCCTACCAAACCTGATATAGATCGACGTTCACCACTTAGACCGCTTGCGACGGATTCTCGCATGACCTCTAAGTTGTTAAGCATGCGTTGGAACAGGACTTGCTCAGATTGTTGTGAGCTTTCCATCTCGTATTGATAGACGACTTCGCTGATCTTCAGTCCTCTAGCTTCAGCCTCAATAACCCAATCTTCGTAGGCACGCATGTTTATCTCACTCCTATTCCACCGTCGAGACGCCCTCTTCTATATGGGCGCATTCCCCCGTTTACTCCAACGGTTCAATCGCCAATACCTGATATATTTTTGGTAAACTACGCATTAAAACAAGGACAGCCTCCTCGACTAACTCATCGGTCTCCAAAACCATTAAAGCTTGAGCGCCCCTCTTTTCCCGCGAAACCATCATTCGGGCAATGTTAGTCTGGGCATTGGCTAAGAGCAGGGTCACCTGAGCCACCAGTCCCGGGAGATCCTGGTGTAAAATGACCAGAGTGGGATAGTGACCCCTAACCTCCACCTTATAACCATTGATTTCCCGAATCACAATGGTTCCTCCGCCTATCGAGGACCCAACAATCTGTGCATGGGCTCCGGCCTCGCCAATTAATTCAAACTGAACGGTGTTCGGGTGGAAATCTCCCAGATCAGCACTTACAAACATATAATTAAGACCTTGTTCCTTGGCCATTTTATCCGCTGCTGGAATTCGCTCATCATCTGGTCTCATCCCTAAAAGACCAGCGATCAACGCTAAGTTTGTCCCATGCCCCTTGCCTGTTTTTGCAAACGAGCCATGTAGTCGAATCGTTCCGCCAACGGGTGCTTCACCCAATATTTTTCTGGCCATTAACCCCAGACGTACTGCTCCAGCCGTGTGTGAGCTTGACGGTCCAACCATAATCGGTCCAAGAAGATCAAATACACTACTTCGACTCAAATTGTTCCCCCCTAAGTGTTAAAAAAAACCTCCGGAAAACTTCCGGAGGATAACCTATTCCACACCAAAAATATAATAGTACAGCGGTTGCCTACCGGGATGAGTTTCCACTCCGACGTTCGGATTTTGTTCCTTTAGCCAAGCTTGGAGACGTTCAACCTCTTCTTGTTTCGTTTCTTCTCCATAGAATATGGTAACCAACTCATGCGTTTTCCAATCCATTTTATCTAACGTTGCCTGGGCTACTTCAATGAGGGATTGCCCCGAAGTGACAATCGCATCGTCTACTAACCCTAAAATATCTCCAGACGCGATCGTCAACGTCCCAAACTGGGAATCACGAACAGCGTACGTTACTTCACCGGAACGAACATTACCCAGTGCTTGCTCCATATTTCGGGCATTAGCCTCAGCTTCCCCTTCTGTATTAAAGGCCAGAAGAGCGGATATTCCCTGAGGAATCGATTTGCTAGCTATTACCGTGACTTCACGATCTTGTACAATATCTTTAACTTGACGAGCTGCCATAATAATATTTCCGTTATTCGGCAGGATGTAAACGTGGCGTGCCGAAATTTTCCGCACAGCCTGAGCAAGGTCTTCAGTGCTTGGATTCATCGTTTGACCGCCAAACACGATTTCATCCACACCGAGACTTTTAAAGACATCCGCAATACCTTGCCCCATCACTACCGCAACACAACCGTACTCTTTCCAAGGTTGTATTTCACTCACGCTGTTTATGTTGTCCTCAACCACTGGTTCGGTAGGTTCGGCTTTCATAGCGTGAGCCATGCTTTCGTTTTGCTCGAGCATATTATGAATTTGAACTTGGTGAAGGGAACCCCACTGTAACGCGTAGTCTAAAATTTTTCCTGGGTTCTTGACATGCACATGAATCTTGATTACTTCAGACGTTCCAACCACCAACAGGCAGTCCCCACGATCCTTTAAATCGTGTCGAATCCGTTCAACACGCAAATCGGTGCCCTGTACTAAAAATTCCGTGCAATAGGGATAATCAAGATTTTCGATCTTCATAAATTCCCGTTTTACTTCTTGGGTGCCTTGAACGTCCGGGTGTCTGTTCTTCCCAGCTTCCAATAGGCTATCGGGGTTGTACGTTTCCCCCGTTAGCACAGCAATCCAACCGCCTAGAATTATGAGGAACCCTTGTCCTCCAGCATCAACGACCCCCGCTTGTTTTAACACTGGCAACATATCCGGTGTTTGTGCTAAGCATTTCATGCCCTTAAGGTAGGCTTCCTGAAGGGTCTCAAGCAATGTTCCTCCGCCCTTCGCCATGATTAACGCGGCCTTCGCGGTTTCCTTCGAAACCGTTAAGATCGTACCCTCGACTGGCTTCATAACCGCTTTATAGGCGGTATCCACCCCAGTTTGCAACGCCTTTGCCACCTGCAGCGGATTAGCGGTAGTTAAT
>DASRMG010000296.1:0-11082 GCA_035648035.1 Desulfosporosinus sp.
GTCAAATGGCGTGGTGCACGTGTAACCTATTATTGAAAATCCGCCTTCTTGACAGGTAGATGCGACCATGGCAGCCCCTACTGACGATTCTATACCTTCAGAATGCATTGTAACCGCTAGACCTTCGTTGGTAGAAGCAAGCTTCTTCATTTTGCTCACAGCCTCTTTAATATTCGATGACTGCAAACACGGTAAATCTCCTCCTACGAGTAGAACACTGTCCGCTAACCTTCCAGCTTCGCCTTTTTTCAGTATATAATCAGCTGCATACTGCATACACTGGTCGAAATCACCTTCCACGTCCGAGAATATCTCTTTTATTGCTTGTGGATTTGAGATAGTGGTAAGGATTTGTTTCAGGTAATCGTTGTCCCCAAGACTATTCTGACAAATGTATACATCCCCACTATCAGCGGATACACAGCGATCAATAACATCTAGCAGGCACGCTTCGTAAAAGTCTTTTGCTTCCTCTGGCGTAAACAGCCCCCCCCGGGCAGTGGTAAGCCTAGTCTTGCTTACTCCTACTTTTGGTACTTTTGTAAAAATAACGATAGCATTCTGCATATTGTTTACTCCTCTCCAGCTTTAGTCGACAAGTCCTAGTTCTTTAATGGCTTGACAAATTTTTTTAATAAACGCGCTCCTTATGTGAGGAAATTACTAACTAACGATAGATACAATACTAATAGACAATGCAAAATGCATACCAGGTATGGGGTATATTAAAAAACCCTTTTATGTCAACGCTTGTAGAATTCAGAAGGATAGAATCCGCTCCGCCATCAGTCTCATTTTGGGAATACTTGTCTTAGTTTAGTACAAATTTAGGAGATCTTCTCTTCTGATAGTTTTAAACCAAGGGCATAGGCTTGGCCCAAATACTCACCGAGCGCGTAATATGTTCTATCCGAAGCACTGCAGATGATTGGATCTACCTTATCAATAGCTGGTACACCCTTTTCCCCAAGAACCTCCTCATCAGCCTTCACATCCACGATTTCGCCGATGAACTGAGTGTGCAAACCAATGTCAACCGTGTTCAAGAGGGTGCACTCTATCACTATGGGAAATTCTTTAACATAAGGTGCATCAACTATGTTGCTCTTCACTGGAGTAAGACCAGTCACAGAAAATTTATCGGTATTTTTTCCCGAAACAATACCGATATAGTCCGCTTCCATTGCATATTGCTTCGACGGTATGCTGATCGTAAAAGCTTTATGTTCAAGAATATTTGCATAGGTTAAACGCGACTTCTGCAAAGATACCGCGATGCAAGGCGGAGATGAACAGCATATTCCTACCCATGCTACAGTCATCATATTTGGCTCACCCTTGTTGCCGTAGCTCCCCACGACCCAAACTGGTGAGGGCATGGCATGAATGGTTGCACCTAAAGATTTTTTCATAGGTCATCAACTCTTCCTGTAACCTTGTTATACGGGATGTCCAGTCCTAGCCAAGCGTCGTAAACATCATCCGTAAAGGTCTTTAAGTTAGCGATCACGGGAATATTGATTAAGCAAGGCAATCCCTCATCAGGTGTGTTATTGCTTAATAAGCCTTTTTCGAGATTTTTGGGATTAGGGATTATGTTTTGAACATTATTGTTGAACAGCGAAGAATTGACCAAATATGCTGCAGCAACAACGTCCCAGTTATGAAAACCCTCGATATTGAATATAGTCATCATATTTTTAAACCAATACTCGCACTTTTGGGCTATATATTGAGCAATCGGCATATCATTAGACAAAAGTCTTTGATTAAATTCCTGGTTCGTAAAAAAAGCGTCAAGACAGTTATTCCCGGTTAAAATCGAAACATTTTTTCCATTTCTTAAGACACATTCAGTGGCAGCAGGATCGCATGATAAATTTAGCTCATCAAGAATCTTGCCATTAATTCTTAATTCTTTTGTAATACCTCCCATAAGGACAATTTCTGAAACATGTTCAAAAATATCGTTGTCTAACAGGTACGCGCCATACAGATTTGTAAGAGAGCCAGTAGCTAGAATAGAAATATTTCCTTTGTTTGAGGTTACCGTTTTCACAATAAAATCAGCTGCAGCACTTTTCAAACTATGTTTATTAGCACTACCTTTGACAAGCTCTATGTCAGAACGACCGAGCTCTTTGAGCATCAAGGCTGTATTAGCGTAAACTGTATCGACATCACTATTTCCATAGGTTGAGGTTATTCCACATAGTTCTATGTCCCGTTTTCCTAACAGATATAACAATGCCAAACCATCATCAACGTCGCAGCCTTCAATCCCCATTGTATTATCACAGTCATAAATAATTTTTTTCATTTCTTGGTAAATCTCCTACTTTTTAATAATTCTATACGACCGTTGCGAGGTGGCAATTTCCTAGATAGAATATTCAGCCATCTCGCTTAAAAGCTGTTGGAAAACATGATTTAATGAATCCTGTCTCTATATACATTTCAATCTTCTCAAAGGTATCCCCATTGACTAACACCCGCCCAGGCTTAGTGTACTCCGTCCAAGCCATGGCACACCAGGAGACGGCACGTAAAGTATTGAAAAATTTAAAACTCTCCACACGTTCTGTTAGGGTTTTGATATGTGGACAAGGGGGGAGTTCCTTTACATAACTTCTTAAAAATTGCTCCTCTTGCTCTCGGCTTAAGACGTAATTACGCTTCCATAACGTCGTTGTCGCAATAAGAAACATGCTTAGGTCTTGGGCTGGTTCACCATAAATTGGCTTTTCCCAGTCGATGAGGTGGCAACTCTGCAAATCGTTATTCACGATGAAATTATGAGAATTGACCTCAGTATTGATGACGGCTCGCCAAGGTTCTTTCTGAAAGAAGATTTCCTCTTTCTTTTTTTCTTCAGCATGTAATAACACGGTTTCAAGTAGCTTCTTAACCTGTGGATTAGCTTCTGGACAGTCAAAATAGCACGTTAACAGATTTTGTGCTTCTTGATAAATTGCGGAAAAAGAGCCATCCACTTTAACTAAATAATCAATCTCGTCCTTGAGAGACGGTACATTGTGAATTTTTGCGAAGGTAACCGCAGCTTGAGTCAGATCTGTCCTGTAATTCAAGGGTTCTCCCGGAAGATATTCCATCACGAGAACACCATAAGGAATATCATTTTTGCTATCATCAAGGTAGTAGGGTTTCGGGGTTACTCCCGAATGTTTTAACAATTCTAAGGTTTGATATTCATAGTTGATTTGGTTTAAAAGGTTCATTTGGCTCGCTGTGTTAATTCTAAATACATAATTCATTTCTGCGGTTTCGAGGAGATAATTGAGATTGTACTCTCCTTGAGCTAAGAATTTAACTTCAACTCTGCCCTGAAGATTCATCGAACGCTTAAACCGTTTACTATTAACATATTCCGCTATATGTTGGAGGAGTTGTTCATAGAGCACTCAACCACTCACCTTTCCTCAATCACCTAAATCTAAAGTAATCAGTCTTGGTTTTAGAACCCATTAAAAGAAACTTGTGACCAATCAATATCCAAGCCTACTTGATTCCCAATCTCTAAGTCAAAATAGTTACTCCCCCTAGCTACAAAAATCAAACTACCGACAGCAACTTTTAAGATACTTTGACCCCCAACGAATTTTTTTTCCGTAACCACACCGATGAGCCTATCATTCCCTGGTCTTACAATCTTAATATGTTCACTCCGAACACAGGCTTCGACCCGCCCGCCTCTCTTAAGAGCTGGAACGGTAAATCTATACCCCCCCGTCTGAAATACTCCATCATTTAATGATCCGGGTATGAAGTTACACTGCCCGAATAAGCTGGCAACCTCACGTGAGACCGGCTTATTGTATATATTTATGGGTTTATCTAGCTGAAGGAGTTTCCCATAATACATCACAGCGATTCGGTCGGCCATCATCATTGCTTCATCTCGATCATGCGTCACGAGAATTGATGTCATTCTAAATTCCTTATGGAGTTTAAGGATCAAATCACGTAGATCGTCCCTCAGTTTTGGGTCAAGGTTAGATAAGGGTTCGTCGAGAAGAAGGACTTTAGGTTCTAGGGCGAGCGCACGGGCTAAGGCAACACGTTGTTGTTGCCCCCCTGATAACTGGGAAGGATACCTCTTTTCTAAATCAGGCAGTTGCATCAGATCTAACAACTCCCGAGTTTTTTCTATTCTTTTCTTTCTGGGAGATCTTTGCATCCTTAAGCCGAAGGCTATATTTTCTGCGACGGTAAGATGCGGGAAAAGTAAGTTCTCCTGAAAGACCATAACAACATCACGTTTCTCCGCCTTAGTCTGCGTCACATCAAACCCGTCAATCCAAATGCTCCCTTTGTCCGGGTGAATAAGCCCAGAGATGAGCCTTAACATCGTTGTTTTGCCACAGCCTGAATGTCCCACAAGAGCCATAAGTTCCCTATTTTCTATTTCCATAGAAATGTTGTCAATAGCAGTTTCCTCTTTATACGTTTTAGTCAGGTTTTTTAACATAATCTTTGGCATAAGCTCTCTCCTACTTCTCCACTTATAAGTAGTAAAAGTTTGTTTTTTGTTCGGGGTCAGTAATAATCTTTTCTATTGCGAACATTAGGATTAGTGATGTCAGGATGAAAACTAAGCTTAACCCGGAAGCCACAACTCTGTCCCCTGAGTTGACAAAGGGAAATAACAATATGGGTAACGTTATAATTTTCCCCCCGCCAATTAGGTAGGTTAGAAAATACTGACTAAAAGAAACATTGAACATTAGAACTCCCGCAGAAATCATACCTGGAAATAAAAATGGCAGGGTAGTAAACCAAAACCTTTGCCACCCGTTCGCCTTTAGAGTCTTTGCCTGCTCTTCCCATTTCGTTCCCAAAGCTTTATAGATACTCGCAAAAATTCGTATACCATAAGGCAATACGATAGGTAAATGAACCAAAATAACACCAAGAAGGGTGTCAGCAAGACCATATCGGATAAAAACAATTTGAATTCCCATCCCGACAGCAACCGTTGGAATAATGATCGGTGCAAGTACCAGAATCTCTACAACTTTTTTCCCTGTAAAGCTATACGAGCCCAGAGCTTTTCCCGCTGGAATACAGATGATTAGACCTAATACTGTGACCACAAGCGAAATAAGAATACTCACTCTTAGGCTTGAGAGCATCGCACTCTGTGTGGAAAATAGGTATCTCCATCCTCTTAACCCAAATTCGCTCGGTAACAGGGCATTTGATGCCCACCCTTGACTAAAAGACCAGACAACCAAAACCAAAAATGGGAATATAAGTACCACAAGAATAGAAATTAGGACGATACGACGTAGTGCCTTTAATCTATACATTTTTTCTAACTCCATTTACCAAAATACTTTTTCGTGGACAGATAGTAGATGAAAATTATTACTGCACATACCAAGGACACTATCATGTTAATTACCATTGCAATCGGTCGAGCGGAGAGATCTGCTGAAATAAAATTCAAGTAGGCCCAGACGGGCATCGTTTTGGGATAAGTCGCACCTAATAGATAAGGGACTTCAAACGCTCCGAACGAATAAGCAAACACGATTGCTGAAGCCGAGATAATGCTTGGCATACATAAGGGGAGGATAACGTGAAATAACACCTGACCCGGTGAAGCTTTTAGATTTGTCGCTGCTTCACCTAACTTTGTGTGGATATTTCTCATGACCGTATAAACCATAAAGGTCACAAACGGTATCTCTTTCCAGATATAGATCAGGATTATCCCTAAAGCATTTTGAGTATAAAAGAAGGCCGGAAATGAAGCAGTATTTGATATCAGGCCTACCTTTAGAAATAGACGGGAGACGATACCTCCTTGTGAGAGAATAAAGACAATCATAAGCGCGGCAACCAAATGCGGAACAGCAATAGGAAATTTGTAAAGGAAAGAGATATAACTTTTCTTTACAGAAGACCTTAATAAGTAATATGCCAACATCGTTCCTATGACTGTAGCAATGGTTGTCGAAACGATTGCTATATAGAAGGTGTATCGGAGGGATCTAAAGAATTCTGGCTTTCTGAACACTTCACCATAATATCTAACCGTTAAATTTTCCTGCCCGATCGCTGGGAAATAACCTAAACTTTGTATAAAGGCTAAAACAAAGCCCCCCAGGAAGAAAATTAGAATTACTGACAAGGCCGGGGATAGATAGAGATACGCTTTTAACGAATCTCTACTGACCATTTTGTATGACCTGCTCTTTCCACAATCCTTCGATCGTTGGTATATATTCTGCTGCGATTTCTGGGAGTCGATGAGTTTGTAACTCTTCTGATGAGAGGGTAGCTATTCCTGGTTTTATTCCTTCAAGTTGTTTAAGCGACTGGGGATCAAGTTTTTTTAAATCCAGAGCGATTAAATCTCCCCAATTCTCAGGTGTATACTTGCTTAACTGAGCTTCCGGACTCAACATGAAATTGGCTAAAACAAGTGCAGCATCTTTATAGGAAGCATTAAACGGGATCGCCAAGAAGTGAGTATTCCCTATCGTTCCATGATTCCATACGTAGGTACGTACTGTATCCGGCAAAAGTCCCTGTTCGATCATCCCCGAAAAAATTGCAGGATTGTATGTCATAGTAATATCTACTTCTCCGTCTGCGAAGAGTTGATTCATCGCAGCAATGGAAGAAGGATAGGTCTTTCCTTGGCGCCAAAGATCTCCTTTAATCTCCCCAAGATAATTCCATAAGGGTTCCAACTGAGTATTAATCGTTTCTTTATTCACTTTTTCTGTATAAGGAAAAGCTTGATATCCTCCACAGAGTTCATACATCAACTGCCTAACAAAAACACTTCCTGTAAAATCAGGCAGTTCCGGGTATGTAAATCTTCCGGGATGCTCCTTCACCCACTTAAGGAGTTCTGCGCTAGATTTAGGTGGATTCTTCACTTTGGATGTGTCATAGGCAAAGACGAATTGGGCTTTACCGTAAGGGACTTCATACCCTTCAACTGGAAATCCAAAATCATTAGCAATATCGGGTGCGGTTTGATCGACATATTTTTGAAAGTTGGGTACTTTTTCAGCAAAGGGCCCCCATAGCAAGTTTGCCTGACGAGCAGTGCGGAAATTTTCACCGTTAATCCACACGAGGTCGATAGAGCCCTCCTGCTTGTTCGCTTGTTTCTCCCCGATAAGCTTATTCAAGTACTCATCTGGCCCCATTGGAACACGATTAACTTTAATCCCATATTCCTTCTGCATGGAACTGTCTACAAATGTATCGACCCAAGTATTGGTCCTCTCATCCCCTCCCCACATATAGAAATTAACCGTCGTGCCTTTTGCATCTGCCAAAATACTTTCCCAATCTTTATCCAATGGAGTTTGCTTGCCCTGAACTTGAGCTGGAACTGACTGATTGCTTGAGCATCCGGTTAATAACACGATGAGAGCCATTAGCACGATTAACAACTTTTTCATAAAGCGATCTCCTTCGTGAGTTTTATTACCATTCCATCATAAGCTACGGAAACCTTGGGATAACTCCGGAGTTCTTCTTCGATTTGTGCGACCGTAGTTGGAGAACTGTAGTGCATCGCTAGATGAGTGAGTATGGTTTGTTCTGCTTTGACCTTATGTCCTAACTCGATGGCTTCTTCAATAGACATATGGCTATGGGGATACCAGTTTTCCCCATGAAACGTTGCATCACAAATTAGTGTATCAACGCTTTGAATCTTCTCAGCTGATGATTCCGGTAATCCTGATGTATCTGTGAAATAGGCTACTCTTTTTTCTGCTTCCAGAAGAATCCCTGCTGTCTGTATACTATGCCTTGCTGGTAACACTGTGAGCTTTGCCTCTCCAAATTGATAGCTTCGTTCAAATTCCCATGTTCCGATTTCAAAAACATCGTTTAAAAAAGGGTAAGCCGACTGGAATTCATCGACCGCACTAGGAGGCAAGAAGAGCCTTAGCGGTTGTTTACGACTGAGTTTAATATAGAATTCAAGATCTCCGATTCCCCCAAAATGGTCATAATGCCAGTGGGTGATAAAAAGATAATCCAGAGATTTGATTTGCTCTTTTACTAACTGGCTTCTTAAGTCGGGGGAAGCATCAATTAATATTCTTTCTTCTCCCGTATCGATCACTGCTCCACTACGTGTACGTGCTAATTGAGGCTTCTCCTTAGCTTCCTTACACGCAATACAGTCACAATAGAACGCTGGCACTCCGGGACCAGCTCCTGTCCCTAATAATTTTAGCTCTACTGTCATAGTTACTCCTCCTCTCCCACTGTGATTGCATTTTTCATCTTAGATACCTCCAACAAATTCCATAGGAACTGGTGTGCAGTCCTCTTTATCCGGACAATCACTACATTGTTCTCTATATAATTTTGGTAACCTAAGGAAATTACAAGACTTAAACCCCACGGCTTTGTAAAAATTTTCTGCATATCCTCTAGCCACGGTCATAATGATATAAGATTCCTTCGGTACAAATTCTGATAGAGGATTTTTACAACACTTCCATGGATTCAGGACGATTTCTTTCATGAGGAGCCGACCTATCCCTTGACAGAGTTTATCTTGCTTAACCCCTAGCACCTCCAAGAAAAAGTGTTTATCTTCATACTCAACAATCTTGGCTCCTGCAACTACTCTTTCATTTTCTTTGACGATGAGCTGCTCTTTAATCTCTCCAGGAATACCCATTCCATACTCCAAGAGAATTTCACTTAATTCATTCTCATCCTGCACTTCAGCAAAAAGTATTTCGGCTACCATAATTTACATCCTAACCGCCTTTCACCCCGCTATCACTTTGTTGCTTTGCGAAACAATCAAATCTGATCGTAAGAGCTGTATGTATCATACATATACAGCAAGAATCATGCCAAGTTGAAAACCGGCATAAACCTCGCCATAATGGCCAATCTAACGTTATCTCCTCGTCTTACATTAACTAAATTGTTTTTCATTTTGGGATAAATTTTTCATTTTGACACCATTCCAGTTTTCATTGTAAAGAAATAAGATCATATTTTTAAATACGGTATAATTTCATGTGTTTTTAAATGAAAAAATATGCATACCTACCGTTAAAGGGAAGCATGCATGACTCTAGTTTCTTCAGATTAAGAATGTAGATTAACCAGGGGAATTCGCCTGCTCTTACTTGCTTAAACATACGACAACATTAAGTGAATCAAGCTACTATCTTCAATTTATTTGAAAGAGTAGTATCATCCCGGAAAAACTCTGAACGCGTCCTGTATGTGAGACTGGAGACCTGCTCTCTATAGAACAGGTCCCCGCTACAATGACTCCACTGCTTCTTGTAAAGCAACGAAATTTATTGGAGTGATAACACGAAGCTTATTTGTCAGCTTTCCCAGCATTGCTTGCAGGAGGAATTTCAGTCTTACAAAAAGGACACTTCTTTTGTTGAACTCCTCCTATGGCAGCGAGTTTCTTTTTGCAATTTGGACATTCAACGCCCTTTGATACAGCTGCAGGTCTAAAACACATTTTCAAAATACCTCCTTTTTTTATTGTATCGGAAATTATCATTGCCGCTGTTCCCTCTTACTCCTCTAGCACCTCCTTAGGCATACATGTGATATTAATGCAAAAACTGTGCCAACCTGATGACTAGGTGGCACAGTTGGCTGTATACCTGATATTTATGGGTTCTTGGTCGATTGAGTGTATAATGTTTTGATCTCTTATTGCATCCTTAAACCAAGTCTCAATGTTCCAAAACGCTGTTAAATCAAGGAAAACTGCCTAATCCTTTTTTGGGATTAAGTATCATTTTAGAACTTTCAAACCGCGTTTCCCTTTATTGACAACCCTTTCTTGCTTATTTGAGCAGCTTTGAAGGGTTTTTTGCAGTAGCATTATCAATATTATAATCTTTCAATTTTCGATAGAGTGTCGAACGGCTTATTCCTAGGATCTCTGCCGCAGCAGGTAAATAATTGTTAGCAAGTAGTAAAGCTTTCTCTATCGCGACCTTTTCCAGATTCTCAAGGCGAAGCATTTTGGTATCCGTTATTTCATCAACTTTTATAGGACAGCTGTCTAGAAGAATATAATTGGGCAGGTTCTCAGGCTTAATTATATTATCCTGGGCAGTATTCACTGCATAGATCATGGCATTTTGCAATTGTCGTACATTACCGGGCCATTCATATTCGTTAATTTTTGTTTGTGCCGCTGGACTGATTTGCTGAATTTTCCGCCCTTGTTTATTACAGTAATTATCTATAAACAACTTACTAAGAATTTCGATGTCATTACCTCGTTTACGCAAAGGTGGAATATTAATTGTCAATACTGACAGGCGGAAGTACAAATCCTCACGATATTGATTTTCTTTTACCATTCTATAGAGATCTTTATTTGTAGCGGCCACTAGCCTAAAATCTACCTTCTTATAACGTCGGCCACCTATACGCATGACTTGCTTATCTTCTAAAGTTCGAAGTAAAACAGCTTGAATCTCAAGAGGCATGTCACCTATTTCGTCAAGGAAGAGTGTTCCTCCATTGGCCAGCTCAATTTTCCCTGGTCTTCCATTGCGTTCCGCGCCTGTAAAACTGCCTCCTTCATAACCAAACAGTTCGCTTTCTATTAATTCTCGAGGCATTGCTGCACAATTAACTGCCATAAAAGTTCCTTTAGGGCGATATGTATTGTGGATAGCCTGAGCAAAAAGTTCTTTTCCCGTACCGCTTTCCCCAATCATGAGAATATTTTCCGGCAAGCTAGCAAAGCGTTGTGCTATGTCAATACTCTCCTTAAATTCTTTGTTCTCACCAAGAATATCTTTAAAGCTAAAACTGGCAATGCTTCCTGATCTATTAACTGCCAAGGCATTTATCTTTTCAATCTGAGTAAGCTTTAAAACTGCAGATACAACTTGATTAGTAGTCGAGTCCACAATCGGCCGAACATTCACCAAATAAGTCTGTTCATCATCAGCTATACAAATTGATTCTTCAACGTCAATATTCTTACCTTGCATTACCAAATCCATGATACGAGATTGACTACATAGAAATCTTTTTATATTGATTATCCCTATTTCATCCGAATTAAGC